>DNNJ01000145.1:0-6552 GCA_003487955.1 Clostridiales bacterium
CTTATTTTTAATAAGGGATATAATTTGTACGGGATTCATTTAGCAAGAGAAAATGTAAGAAATAACAGCTTTATTTTAGTAGAAGGATACATGGATGTAATCAAAATGCATGTTCATGGTTATAACACGGCAGTTGCGGCTTTAGGAACTTCTTTTACGGAAAACCAGATAAAACTGTTAAAGAGATACTCTAAAAGCTTCTATATTGCTTTTGATTCAGACGACGCAGGACAAAAGGCTTCTTTAAAAGCAATTAATATGCTTAAAAAGAACAACTTGAAAGCAAAAGTAATTATAATGAAAGATGCAAAGGACCCGGATGAATATTTAAACAAGTTTGGAAAGACAAGTTTCGACAAATTAATAGAAAATTCATTAGATTATAATGCTTTCTTAGAATTGTATTTTAAAGAAATACTTGAAAATTCTAACAAAGTTGAATATATAAACAATTATTTTGACAATATAGTAAATGTAAACAGCGAAATAGAAAGAGAGTTAATTTTTGACAAATTATCAAGAAAAGTAGGTGTTTCGAAAGAGTCTATAATAAAAGAATACAATAAAAGAAGTACTAAACAAAAGACTTTGGTTAAGACTGCAAAACCTGCCGTTAAACCGCAGGTTAAAAAAATTACTACATGCCACGAAGAAGAGCTTATTAAACTGATACTTTTAAACAATGACTTTGCACTCAAGCTAAGTGAGATAGTTAATGAAGATACCTTTAAGGACTTAAAATACTATAAAATAATAAAAGAGCTGTATGAATGCAGAATTAACGATATAAGTATTGATAGTGAAAGCTTAAATAAAATTACAAAGAATGCCATGAATGTAAATTTGCAGATTGACAATGTTGATTATAATAATTTAGAGGCTTTATTCAAGGATTGTATGAAAAGACTTAAATTAAAATATTATGAAGAAAAGAGAAATATATTGATAAACAGTTTAAAACAACCTGATAGTTCATTAAACAGTGAAGAAATTACGAATGAAATTTTTTGCCTCGCTAAAAAGATTAAATCAACTAAGGAGGAGGTCAACCGGCAATGAGTGAAAATAAAAATATATCAGTAGTTTCAGAAGAAGAATATGCAAAAAGTGCTGAAATGTTACAAAAGATAGACTCCATAAAAAATAAATTAATTGAAAAGGGCAAGAGAAACGGTTTTATAACATATAAAGAAGTTTTAAGGTCATTTGAAAAACTCGATATTAATCCTGAATTTATAGATGATTTTTATAAGCAAGCTGAAGACAACGATCTTGAAATATTAGGATTTCAAGATGATATGATACCTGAAAAGGTTGAAGATGAAGATGAAGCTGAAACAAAAGAAGATGCGGATTTTTTTGTAAGCCAATCGGACGATGATATCCTAAAAGGTGTAAATATTGATGACCCTGTAAGAATGTATCTTAAAGAAATAGGAAAGGTTTCCTTATTGAGTGCAAACGAAGAAGTAGAATTGGCCAAAAGAATGGAAGACGGTGATGAAGAAGCTAAGAAGCAGTTGGCTGAGGCCAATTTAAGATTAGTAGTAAGCATTGCAAAAAGATATGTGGGAAGAGGCATGCTTTTTCTTGATTTAATTCAAGAAGGGAATCTTGGACTTATAAAAGCAGTGGAGAAATTCGATTATACAAAGGGTTTTAAATTCAGCACATATGCAACCTGGTGGATACGCCAGGCAATAACAAGGGCAATAGCAGACCAGGCAAGAACCATAAGAATACCTGTGCACATGGTTGAAACCATCAATAAGTTAATCAGAATCAAAAGACAGCTTTTACAGGAATTAGGAAGAGACCCCACGCCTGAAGAAATAGCATTGGAAATGGAAATGGACCCTGAAAAAGTAAGAGAAATACTTAAAATTGCTCAGGAGCCTGTATCATTGGAAACACCCATCGGTGAAGAAGAAGACAGCCATCTTGGAGATTTTATTCCTGATGATGAGGTTCAAGCACCTTCGGACGTTGCAACATTTACCCTTTTGAGGGAGCAGTTGTCAAATGTGCTGCACACTTTAACAGACAGAGAGCAAAAGGTACTAAGGCTTCGTTTCGGTTTAGATGATGGAAGAGCAAGAACTCTTGAAGAGGTTGGTAAAGAATTTGACGTAACCAGAGAAAGAATACGTCAAATAGAAGCAAAAGCGCTGAGAAAACTGAGACATCCAAGCAGAAGCAAGAAATTGAAAGATTATTTGGAATAAGATGCTGTTTTTGGTGGAAAAGTCATAAAAATCCACACTCACGGTTTCGGATACGAATAATTCTATTAGCTCATTCCGACTAAAAATTCTACAGCTTGCAAACTCGCCAAGGCTCAAACAGTGCAAGCTGCTTAACGAATTTTCAGCTGGTATTCGCTAAGAATTAAATCGTATCCTGCAAATGTTCGCTTTGTATTTTTATGACTTTTTCAAGTAACTGCGAATAATAACAATAGAAATGGAATGGTTACATTCCATTTATTCATTTAGGGGGTTATTATGAATCGATTGGAATGCATTGTATCCATGGTTGATAAATGCGGTACAGCTGCAGATATCGGCACTGACCACGGATATGCGGCAGAGATGCTGTTAAAAGAAGAAATATGTAATAAAATAATCGCAACCGATTTAAACAAAGGTCCTTTAAACAGAGCCATGAAGTATTTATCTTCCGTTAAACTCAGTGACAGATGTGATTTCAGGCTTGGAAGCGGGCTTACGGTTTTAAAAGAAGGGGAAGCAGATGCAATTATAATTGCAGGAATGGGCGGCGAGCTGATTTTAGATATAATCGAAACTTCAAAAGACATAGCATTGAACGCTAATCAGCTTATATTACAGCCCATGACTGCAGCAGATGATTTAAGGCAGTATCTTGTAGAAAACGGTTTTGAAATAATTGATGAAAATATTGTAAAGGAATCATATCACTTTTATTTTGTAATAAAGGCGAAAAAAGGCATTACTGAATATAAAGACAGAATATATTATGAAATAAGCAAGAGCTTAACAGATAAAAAAGACCCGATAATGATTGAATACATAAATAAGGTGCTGAATACAAACAAAAAAATCATCAGAAGTCTTGAAAAAGCAAACAATGTGGAATATAATGTAAAAATAGAGAGCTTAAGAGAGAAAAACAAAAAAATAAAGGGATTAATAAAATGAATTTAAATTCTATAATTAATTTATTGAATGATGAAGTAAAATTGAAGGAGCATGAATCTTGGGACAACAGCGGATTACAAATAGGCTCTATGAAAGGCAACATAAATAAAATTATGTTAACCATAGACATAAATAAGGAAGGAGTAAAGCAAGCTATTCAAGAGAAGGTGGATTTAATTATAACTCACCATCCGTTTTTCTTCAATACAATCAAAAAAATTGACTTTGATACATATGACGGAGAAATAATCGAAATGTTAATCAAAGAAAATATAAATCTTTACAGTATGCATACGAGCTATGACATGGCAGAAAAGGGAGTTACTTATAACTTGGCACAAAAGTTGAACATATCAGATTATCAGGTTCTCCATCCCGTAAATATGGATAACAGTGGTTACGGCGGAATAGGCGAGGTTGCTCCCATAAATATAATTGATTATGCCAAATTCGTAAAAGAAACTCTTGAAGCCGAGGGTGTCAAATTATACTGCAATGATGAAAAAACAGTTAAAAGGGTTGCATTCTGCGGAGGAAGCGGCAGTGAATTCATCGGGGATGCAATAAAGCAAAATGCTGATGTTTACATAACGGGAGATATTAAATATCACCAGGCACAGGAAGCCGTAAAAGATAATTTATGTATTATAGATGCAGGCCATTACAATACGGAAGTACATTCAATGGAAACTATAATGGAAGTATTAGGAAAGACAGGAATGGAAATAATAAACTATAAGAAAAGTACGTCGGGAGAAATAATAATTTAGAGGTAGTTATGGAAAAAAATTTTGAATACATGAGGGTTGCTTCGGCTGTACCATCCTTAAGAGTAGCAGATCCAAATTACAATGTAAAAGAAATCATAAAAATTTCTCTGAAAGCTTCAAAGCAAGGAGTGAGAGTTCTTGTATTTCCTGAGCTTTGCATGACAGGATACACCTGCTTGGATTTATTCAATCAGAAAACATTGATAAATGAATGTGAAGAAGCATTGAGCCTCTTAATGGAAGAAACAAAGTATTTAAATATGCTTATAGCTGTAGGAATGCCTGTGAGGGCTGACAATCAGTTGTTTAACTGCGCAGTAATATTGAAAGAAGGAAAAATACTTGGCGCTGTTCCAAAAACATATATTCCAAATTACATAGAATTTTATGAAGCAAGATGGTTTGCTTCTGCAACAAAGAGGTTGTCAGAAACAATTATACTGTGTGAACAAGAAGTGATTTTCAGCGAAAACCTTTTGTTTAAGGATGATATATCTTCACTTTGTGTTGGTGTGGATATTGGCGAGGAGTTATGGCGAAGCATTCCTCCAAGCTCTTACCATACAATGCATGGTGCTAATTTGATACTTAATTTATCGGCAAGCAGTGAGGCAGTAGGCAAGGCGGATTACTTAAGAGGGCTGGTGAAAAACCAATCCTCCAAATGCATAACTTCATATGTTTATTCTTCTGCGGGTGAAGAAGAAAGCACAACTGACGTAGTTTATTCAGGACTTTGCATGATTGCAGAAAACGGTAAAATATTAAAAGAAGATAATTTATTAGACGGGTTTATTTATTCGGATATTGATTTAGAAAGAATAGATAATGAAAGAGCAAGCCGCAATATCTATATGGCTGATATTGAAAAAAGAGACTTTAAATATGTTAATTTTAATTTAGGGTGCAGCGAAAATTTGAAGTTGGAAAGATTTGTAGACCCAAGACCTTTTGTGCCCTCAAATCCGAAAGACAGGGATAGAAGATTAAGTGATATATTAAATATTCAAGCTACAGGTCTTTCTCAGAGGATGAAAAAGATTAAAACCGAAAAAGCCGTTATAGGCATATCAGGGGGCTTAGACAGTACCTTAGCTTTGATTGTGATTATTGAAGCATTTAAGAAATTAAAATTACCTCTTACAAATATAATTTCTGTCATTATGCCGGGATTCGGAACATCTGACAGGACTTATAGGAATGCACATGTAATAATAGATGAACTATGCGTCAGCTTACGGGAAATATCTATAAAGGATGCATGCATTCAGCATTTTAAAGATATAGGCCATGATATAAATAATCATGATGTTACATATGAAAATGCACAAGCAAGGGAAAGAACCCAGATTTTGATGGATATTGCAAACCAACAAGGCGGAATTGTGGTAGGAACCGGCGATTTATCCGAGTTAGCATTAGGATGGTGCACATACAATGCGGATCATATGTCAATGTACAGCGTTAACTCAGGGATTCCCAAAACATTGGTAAAATATATAGTAAAGTGGTATGCGGATTATAGGACAACAGGTAAAATGCAAGAAGCACTTGTTGATGTATGCAACACTCCTGTGAGCCCTGAACTGCTTCCTCCCGACAAGGCGGGAAATATTCGCCAGCTTACGGAAAATTCGGTAGGTTCTTATGAATTGAACGATTTTTTCTTATACAACATGTTACGTAATGGTTATGGACCTGAGAAAACATACTATTTGGCAAAAATAGCTTTTGAAGGAGAATACGAATATCAAGTTATTTACGAAACATTAATAAAGTTCTATAAAAGATTTTTCACCCAGCAATTTAAGCGCTCCTGCATGCCTGACGGGGTGAAGGTAGGCTCCGTATCCTTGTCACCAAGAGGAGACTGGAAAATGCCAAGTGATGCATCCTATGAATTATGGATGAAAAAATGTGAAAATATCAAGAAATAAAAATTGTTGGATAAATCTGCATTTGACATTAAATTATAAATATTATAAAATATCAAAGAGTAAATTATACAGTCGCATGCGCAGCATGAGGAAAGTCCGAGCTCCATAGAGCAGGGTGCCGGGTAACCCCCGGTGAGGGTGACCTTAAGGATAGTGCAACAGAAAGAAACCGCCCCGCACTTGAGTGCAGGGTAAGGATGGAAAGGTGAGGTAAGAGCTCACCGGCAATCAGGTGACTGATTGGCTATGTAAACCCCGCCCGGAGCAAGACCAAAACAGGACCTTGGAGTGGCTGCTCGCCACGGTCCAAATGGTAGGTCGCTTGAGTTTGCCGGCAACGGCAAGCCTAGACAGATGATTGTTTAATACAGAACTCGGCTTATGTATTTACTCTTTTTTTGTCGTTTTTTGTAACATATATATTATCCCTGAATAAAATAAGTACATGCAAAATAAAAAGGGATGATGATATGTTTTGTAGTATAGTACCATGGTTTTTGCTTGGTGTTGGTTTCGGAAAATGCAGCGAAAGACGGGATGTCTTAGGAGCCGGGGGAAGAAGATCTGACCCTTGCTGCAGACGAAGAAGATAATAACGGGGATATTCCTCGACAGTATTACTCACAAAGGGTGACGGCCGCAAGGCGTGTCACCCTTCATTAAACT
>DNNJ01000145.1:6795-6929 GCA_003487955.1 Clostridiales bacterium
CTGCCGTATAGTTCTATAGTGCTGTAATTTTCTCAGCTCTAATTAATTTTCTTGCCATTATTGCAATTGTTAATAGAACTATAAAAGCTGCAATTATCCAAATTGAAGGTATGGACATAAATCTGATTAAAATG
>DNNJ01000145.1:7180-9120 GCA_003487955.1 Clostridiales bacterium
ACAGAAGCCCTTATTTCATTGGGAGTTTCCAAATTAAGTATTACATCTTCCGGAATATTAGCCATGCCGAACATGAAGTAAATTGAGGAATAAAAGGCTATAAACATTGGAATATTTGTCTGCAATGCCGTAATAATCAATAACAGAGATAATAAACCTCTCATTACAAGATACATTTTTCTTAAGTTAAATTTATATTTTTTAATAGTTTTGTTTGAAAGAATACTTCCTGCCATGGCTGCACCTAAATATAGAAATGCCATCAATCCCAAGAGGCCGGTGAAGCCTTCATCGGGAAAAAATGTTATGAAGTGAGGCTGCCAATAAGTTTCTAATGCGCTTAAAAAAAATCCAGTTGAAAAAACAGAAAGAAAGATGCAAAGAATGGTGACATTTTCGAAAACAAATTTAGAGCTGTTTTTAATATGTTGTCTAATTGAAATATGCTCTTTTCCATCCGGATGAACTTTTTCTGAGATATAAACAACAGACAAAACAAGAACTGTGATTGTTAAAATAATTCTTATAATTATATTAAAATCATAAGTTCCTGTTGAAGGAAGAAATTTCATTGATATTTCCGGGAAGAATCCTCCGGACAATGCTCCTGCTGACAGTCCTGATGCTTCTAAAACTGAAAGCCTTGTTGTTATATTATGTAATTTGTCCTTTCCGTAATTATCGATGTAGTAGTCAATAAAAAGTGCATCAAATGAGCCGGAACCAAGGGCTCGTCCAAGCCCGTAAAGCATCATTACAATACATAATGAAATAAGCCCTTTGCTTATTAAAAATAATAAAAAGCTTACAGTAAATGCTGCAAGGGATAAAACAAAGGTTTTTTTTCGACCAAAAACATCTGCCATTATTCCGGAAGGTAGTTCAAGTAATATAACCGACAGGGCATACAACCCTAAAATAATTGATAAGTTGCTTAAGGAGGCCCCTTTATCAATTAAAGCAAGACTAAGGACCGGAGTTAATAGTCCGGTCAAATATGAATTCAGAAACATTATTAAAGAGTAAATATGCAGCTTCATATTATTTACCTCTTAAGGAAACTAAATCTACATTTATTAATTATAATCTACATGGCTATTTCAGTCAAGCTGTTAAAAATTATAAGTATGACAAAAAAAGAGACGCATATGCATGCGTCCGTTGTTTTTCGACAAATTTCTATTTGTGTAGTATTGGTGAAAGCTTTTTATAAATCAATACTACCATGGCTGAAACTAAAATGCCTTTGAATAAATTGAAAGGTACTACGGCATACAGCACAAATGTTTTTAAATCTGTTATTGCCGGGTTTATTACATTGCCCATATCTATAAACGCCTGAATTGGAGCGCCATATATTTTAGAATATACAGGAAGCAAAAGATAATAATTTAAAAATGCTCCTGTTACCGCTAATGTCAATGTTCCCACTATCAATCCAAATATAGCTGTTTTAAATGTTTTATGTTTTTTGTAAATGAATCCTGCCGGAACAATGAATGAGCATCCTATTAAAAAGTTTGCGAATTCTCCTATTCCGCCTGTATCCGTCCCGTTTAATACAAAGTTTATTAAAATTTTGATTAATTCAATCATAGCTCCTGCCCCCGGTCCTAAGGCAAATGTACCTAACAACACAGGTACCTCGCTAAAGTCAAGCTCATAAAAATTTGGTGCGAACCATAACGGAAATTCAAGCAACATCAATACTGAGGCTACAGCTGCTAAAACTCCCACCTTTGCAATTACTTTTGTGTTACTTCTTTGTTTTAATGACATTTCACTTTTCATATTTCCTCCCTGTGCTAAGCACTATTCTAAGATTGTCAGAGGCATACTAAAGCCTCTGAAATCTTCAGAGGCATTGAAAGAATTTGCTTACAAATTTGCAAGTAATCTCTTCTACCATCCAGACTGTACTGTCGGTATTGGAATTTCAC
>DNNJ01000142.1:0-6772 GCA_003487955.1 Clostridiales bacterium
AAAAATGGGGAAACTCAAATTAAACTAACAAACGTTATTCTACTCCATATTCCCATTCAAACTTAAATAATTAAGGCTTCTATTATGAGAGGATACACCTTTCTGCAGATAATACTAGAAGATTCATATTTTTATCGAAACGCACTTATATTTTCCTTAAAACTTTTCCACAAGGATGTGAAGGGTCCTTATTTTCAACAACAATTATTTTGTTTTCCTCAATCATTTTATACCATACTATTGATATAATAGTGTAGACAAATATAGTATATTTCTTATAATTCTACAATGAAAATAATTTGATTAACCCTTTCGTTTTAGACTAAAACCAGCAAATTTTTAATTTTTCTTAAAATTAAACCCGTATTTGAATGTTAGTTGAGTCTTCTCCAAGAGGGGATATACTTGTATATTATTGCTGTCGTTATTAAAAATAAAAGAAGAATAACAGCTCCTGATTTTATTAATATTAAAGGGACAATTCCTAACGTTAAATTACATATTGTATGAAATAAGATGCATGCTAATAAACAAGCACAAATCAAACCTGCAACAGATGGAATAAAGGTTCCTATCCTTATGATCCAGTCTGATGAGATTAATAGAAAAATTTTTGAGGTAGATGGGATAAACACCATTAACCATAAAAGCCATGTAAAAATAAATGTGATACTTATATAAACTATTAACTCTTTAATTAAGAGATATGTTTGATATTTTTTATTAATATAGCTCATAATCTTTTGCATAAATGATAAAGCTTATGTCCTTCAGGACAATCCTCTAATACACCAAAAATTTCATATCCTTTTTTTAAATAAAAGTCTTTAGCTTGAAAATCATAAGTACTCAGATATGCAATATGGCACCCCATACTTCTTGCCTTATCTTCCACAATACTCAACAATTGCTTCGCAATTCCCCGATTGCGAAATTCTTTTTTCACCCATAATGTATCAATAGATAGAATATTCCACAATGCCGAACATGCCAAAATACCACCAATAATCTCTCCGTTCTCATCTTTTATGCTTCTATTAATGCTGATAAACGGTTTTTCCTGAGTAAGCGGTTTTGATTCGATATTAAATTGAAGCAACATATTGCCTATATACTCGGCTTCATCTTCCATGGGAATTATTATTTTATATCCAAAATCCATTTCCCTCACACCTCTTAAAATACAAATTATTTCACCTTATAAAACTAATACAAAGTAAAAAGGTAGCATATACCAACTTCCCATACTCCATCAACCCAATACTTAATATTATTAATATCCTTAATCAGTCTTCCAGATTGAAGCATCCGATACCAATAAGTCCCGGCCCTGTATGAACACCAAGAGCAGGTGAAATTTGTCCTTCCATATATATAGTTGCTTTATCTATATATGGCTGCATTATTTCTCTGACTTTATTTGCTTCCTCTTGAGCATATCCATGACAAATAGCAAGATAATAATTTTTCTTGTCCTTAATTTTATCCTGTACTATTTCTATCAGCTTATTAATACTTTGTTTTCTTCCTCGTACTTTTTCTACTGTATAATAAATTCCTTCTTTGTCACAGCTAATGATAGGTTTTATTTGAAGTACACTTCCTATCATTCCTTCTACACGCCCTAACCTTCCTCCCTTTACAAGATAATGCAGCGTTTGTAAACTATAGTAAATATTTGAGTTTTCAATTTTATTTTCTACTTTCTTAACAATTTCTTCAAAACTTAAATTTTCTTCGACTAATTGTGCTGCATATATGGACAGAAATCCAGATCCGAGAGCTATATTTTTTGTATCTATGACTTTTGTTTTAATATTATTAAACTCCTTACAAACCATTTCAATTGCTTTGAATGTTCCGCTCAATCCTGAAGAGATTACAGGAATGATTATTTTACTATATCCGTCTGCTATGATTTTTTCTATTACCTTATGCATTTCACCAATAGTTGGCAAACTTGTATGTGGTATTTCATTTTGCAGATTTTCATACACTTCTTCCGGCGTAATATCAATTCTGTCACGATATGATATGTCTTTATAGTTGATAGTAAGTGCCATCTCATAAATATGAAACCTTTCCAGTAAATTTCGAGGTATATCTGAACAAGAATCTGTCAGTATTGCAATCTTATTTTCATCCATAATATTTCTCCTTCTGCATTAAGGTTATTTACATCTTTTTAATTTTTGTTTCTATAATTTTTTCAGTTAAAAGTTTATTGGATAGTGCTGTAGTAATAGAGGAAATAGCAAGTTTTTCATATTTTATTTCTCTTTCCTCTAATACATATGGGCTGTATTTTTCTAAAATCGGAATAAAAACTCTCTTCATAGATTCCTCAAATGCTTCGCAAAAAGAATCATAAGCTATTTTCTCATTTCCTTGCAATGCAACCTGCAATTTAATTCCGTCTTTAATTTTTGAAATTGGGAGTATCTGTTTAAGTACAGTAATTACAATGACATAAGCAATGTGCAATTTTTCATACTTCTTCTTTACTGGTTTAGGCATTATTCCCCATTTTACATAATTGTTTACCATGTTTTTTGTAATAAGCTTTTCACTGTCATTATGCATAAAAGATAATTCATCAGTAACAATTTGTAACATCTGATCACAATAGATTGCAAAGTTCGGTAAATCATCCCACAAAACCAGTTTTACTTCGCTCATTATCTTGCTGTATTCATATAATTCTATATTGTTTAACATTGTTTTTCCTTTTTCCTATAACGATTTTATGTAGTTATCATAACTATATAGATTATAGTTTAAACGAATTCATATGTCAAGTATTAAGTTTTCGCTTGACATTAAATTTTTATTCAGTTACCCTTAAATCAAGAGATGACGTCAACTCCCAATACAACGAATGGAGAGTTAAAAATGTACCACAGAAGATTTAAAGGAACACACTATGATGCTGGCTATAAATGGGGAAATTTACTTCTTAAAAAAGGAAAAAAACTCGACTATTGCCCTGCTTTTGCTTTGACAGAGGAAAGATATGCCTTTGCCAATGAATGCACCATAGAGTATCAGAAATATTTTCCTGAAATTTTAGAGGAAATACAAGGTATTGCTGATGGAAATAAAGTGCCGGTGGAAACGCTTCACGCACTTCTATTTTCCATGTATTGCTTCGAGCTTAACAATAAATGCACCTGTTTTGCTTTTAGCACAAAGGACGAAATCGTGTTTGCACGGAACAGTGATTTTTTAGTAAGCCTTGAGAATCTCTACATGAATTGCCTGTATCATCTGAAAGATAGCTATTCTTTTAATGGAAACACCACTGCTTTTGTACAGATGGAGGATGGTGTAAATAGGCACGGTTTAGCAGTTGGAATTACTTTTGTGTACCCCCATTTACGAAAACCAGGGTTGAATGCTGGAATGCTTACACGATATCTTTTGGAAAAGTGCAGAACAACCAACGAAACATTGGCAGCACTTCATCAGCTGCCCATTGCATCTGCACAGACGCTGACCATCGCAGATAAAAGCGGTGAAATTGTTGTTATAGAATGCAATCCAAGGGTAATAGAAGTTATACGTCCTCGTAATGGAGAACAGTTTGTTGCGACTGCCAATAACTTCAATTCTGAAAAAATGCAGGACTATCAAAATCCTGAGATTGATGACTGGCGATCCAGCGAACGATATCAAACTGTACGTACCGCATTGGAACAAAATAAAGACGGTTATACTATAAAGTTTGCACAAGAGGTCTTATCTGGGAAATATGGTTTTATGTGTCAGTATAATCGCAAGCAAGGTGCCGATACCGTTTGGTCTGTACTCTATGACTTAAAGCGAAAACAAGTTTGGCGTGTTGAGGGCAACCCTGCAAGAAAGAGCTTCAAAGAAGACTCTCGCTTAAAATTAGATTAAAACTATTGACTTATAAAATAGTACTGAACAGTGAACCACCCTCCAAAAGTTAGACCAAAATTTAACTAATGGAGGGCGGTTTTAATCTGGAAAAATATGGCTCTGGATCAAAATGAATATAGTAAAAGTTTATTCTCCTGCCAAGACATAGCATTAAAAGTAGGTATTAATAATCCAACATTAATTACATCTTGGGTATCAAAATTTCGCGAACAAGGGGTAAGAATTGAGGAGGTTTACTGTATCAATAATGCTCATAATCTTCACTAAAGATTGCGAATATCATCCAATGATTTTTGAATATCCTTGAATACAAGTAATTGCATACTATCTTTATACCTTAATGGATTGGCACGATGCAGTGCATTTTCAATATCATTTTTTAAATTTGGTTTATATTTTACAATGGAAGGCAAAGCCTTTATACATTGTCTTGCGGTTATTGGCTTATCATCTATTATGTGCTTTAGGTACTCATCAATTATTTCATCAATCTTATAATCAACATCCCACTTTGCGTTAGCAGCAATAAGAACAATTCCCCTTGTTCTTATATAAGAGTTTGTGTTGTTCAACATATCTACAAAGGTATCAAAGAACGGATAGACCTCATCAGAACAACTGCTTTTATCTTCCAGTTGTTTTAAACAGTGATACGCCTGCTTATCATCACAATTCAACAAACCGTCGACTAATTGTTGAATATTTGACACTGCACTCACCTCCACAAAATATAAATAATCTCACTTCACGTAAATATACCAATGTTCATCTATAGTATACAATTAACCCATCACTTTATCAACCAAACTTAACCATTCTTTTACAATCAGCCAAAATATCCAATGTCATAAGAGTTATACTCTCAACCCTGGAATATTCCCACATTCAAATTTTCTTTCATTATTCCTACGCCGGTACTAAACCCAATAATTCCTTTAATTCCTGATAGAAATGAGAAGAAATCATTCCTTCCTACAATTCCATAAAATCTGAACTTTTAGGAAATTGTTTTAATAAATGCTATTATACCAATAATTATCATTATAATTGACATGATACGGGTTAATTTAACAGCTTCATCACTTGGTTCAAGATTCTCATTTTTAAATTGCCACCTTTTGCCCCACAAAGCAGTATCTCTTGGGTTTATTGCTATATATACAAGTACACATATAATAGGTATATAGACCATTACACTTATAAATATATTTGCAAATCTCAACATGCTCACTCCCCTTTTAAATCTCAGCATTCTAATTTTATTAGATTTGGTAATAATTTCTTTGTGCCAATTAATCATATACTACTATTTTGGAATTAAAATTTCTTCTGCATGAATTTAACTTATTCTGTTATATTCTCATTCCACCGGTAACTTGCCCCAACATAAGCAAAGGTGTTCCATCAATTTACTTCCTATTATAAATATTTTTATATAAATAAAAATGTAGCTTTCATAAATTTTTAATTGAACATATTATATCACATTACATCTCTTACACCAAATCAAATAAGCTTACACTTTATTAATATTTATCTGATCGATTTATGATAATATCTCATTGTACCACATTTAATTATGTCTCAAATATAAAAAATATAGTATAATATCATCTCATGATAAAAAGATGAGATGTTATAATGAGAAAGGTAATTATTAACACTGGTATTTTGCTGATGATGGTTGTTACTTTGCGATTGTTTCTATGAAGCGTTGCAGGATTGCAGCTACCTGTGAACGCTGTGCATTGCCAGTAGGCATCAATTGATTTTGGCTTCCTTGAATTAATCCCACAGCATTTGCCCAAGACATTGCATCCTTTGCCCATGGGGAGATATGCTCTCCATCTGCAAATTCAGAAAGGTCAGATCTCATTGACACATCATAGCCTTTGTACTTTGCATAATTCATCAGGATTACAGCCAGCTGTTCACGGGTAATGGAATTCTCATAACCAAATATACCGTTGCCATAGCCGCTCACGATTTTATTCTCACTCGCCCAAGCTACTGCATCTGTAAAATATTTATCTAATCCTACATCTGTGAAATCATTGGCTGTATTTGCTTTTGGTGAACCTTCAAGTCTGTGTAAAATGGTGACAATCATCCCTCTTGTTGTATCAGCATAAGAACTGGAGGTGGTGTCGTTGTTACCTTTCATTAGTCCAGCATTATAGACATAGTTCACAGCATCGTAGAACCAGTCACTGGATTTAACATCCTCAAAGTTAACAGTTTCTTCAACGTGAAGCTTTTCTTCTTGAGGATCTGTTTCGGTAGTATCTTTAACTATAATAGTCATAACTGGATCTGTGCCTCCATTCATATCAAAGGTTAAAGAATGCTTTCCTTCTTCAAGTGAATCCAAATATGAGGCTTTTATAGTAACAATTCTTCCGCTTATAGTATAATCCTTTCCTTCTCTAAGTGTATAGGAGCCATTTTTGATACTTCTTAGGTTATAGCTGCCACTTTTTAAAGTAACTTTTAGGTCATCCCCTTCATTTTTGTCAAACTCAACTTTAGAATCAGAAAGGGTAGCATTTGTATTGGATGAACTGCCTCCACCGCCGCCTCCGCCGCTGTTGTAAGTCCAGTTGGCGGTCACGGTTACGTCTTTGCCGGGCATGATAAAGGTAGTTGAAGCACTGCCTGGATTGGCAAAGCTCACACCATCGGGAGAAGTCCAGTTGACAAAGGTATAGCCGTCACGGGTTCCTGCATCTATATTAACAGTATCATTCGAATAATAATCTCCCACCCCGGACGTAGGTGCATAACTTCCTTCTACTATAACGCAATAAGTCTTTGCTTGTATGGTAAGCTCACTCTTTTCATGCTTGAGAGTGTAATTCTTCTCTTTCTC
>DNNJ01000142.1:6991-7229 GCA_003487955.1 Clostridiales bacterium
GTCACTAATGTTGCCTCTGTTTTAAAGTCGATATCACTTACCCCTGGGGTATTGCTATCACTTACATTCAGCTTAGGTACTGCCCACGTAGATATGGAGTTATCACTATTATCACCTGCCACAAAACCAATATAGTTTACATAGATAGAATCTGATGTAGGAAGCTCCTCCCCTTGGACCATGACGTAATTAACGAGCCATACCTTTACTTCCTTTTTCTTAATAGAAAAATCAATGG
>DNNJ01000142.1:7449-9043 GCA_003487955.1 Clostridiales bacterium
TTTTGAGCCGCTATAATCTGCGTCCTCCGGTATGGATAAGGTGACAGTATAATCCCCTGCATCGGTAGGGGCTGTTCCACTATCGTAGACGGTAGTATTTCTACCATTATAATGATGGTTCAAAGCTCCTGTAAATCCGCCTGTCTGCGGCTCACCAGTATAGCCCTTCTGTGGATTGCCTGAATATTCAGCATCAGTTCCGTCAATTCCGGTAATACTTACAGGCAGCTTTCCTGCCTTCACAGTAAGTGTAAAGGAACTGTCATTATAGCAATAGCCTCCATTGATTTTGAGTATGATATCTTCCTCAGTACCGGCGGGCTTGCTAGCTGTGTTAAAGATCAATATCCATCTCCAATCAGTGGATGCATCCCTCTTGAGTTCACCCGTCCCTGTAACCAGATTGCCTCCGTTGTCTTCTATCGTATACGTCATATCGCTCATGGGTACATTAGGTAAGATATACTCATTGTTCAGTGTTGACTGATCAGCTTTTACATAAAAGGTATCCGACTGTATTCCGGTATATGTTGCTTTATTTACAGTTACTGTTGTTTTTTCACTTTCTATCGCATCACAGCCTTCCGCCTTTAAATCGCAGTAATATTCATATGTTCCGGGCACAAGATCCGAAGAAATTTTGAAGGTGTTCGCATCAGTCCCAACTGTATGGCTAGTTCCAGATTCTAATATACACCACCATTGATAAGTGATGGGTGCACCGTTGGTAGTGGTAGCCTCAACTGAGATTGTACCGGGACTTTCTCCAGTAACCCCCGTCAGAGATGACGCAGGCTGCTGTGTAATATTGATAGTATGGTCAGCAGCGTATGCTACCTGCAGCAGCATAGTCAGCATAATGCACACCGACAGCAGCAACAGGATTTTGTTGTTTTTTTGTTGTTTTAACATTTGATACTTCCTCCTATATATTGATATTCTTAGTAAAATTCCTATTTCTTTTTCCAATGACCCTCACCACCACCTCCTGCAATTCCAATACCTCTTTATCTTATTTCATTGCTCCATTCTAATAAGACTCTCCTAAAGTCATTTTCATAATTTCGTTATAGGCTAATTCTGCCACTGGTAATCCGTTTTTGTACCAGTGGACAAAGCCGCCGTCTGTGTCTGCACTCCGCCAGATATCCGTGCTTTTCAATGCTCCGAAACGAAAGATATCAAAGCTTTGCTTCATATCAATCGTCACACAGTTCCCTGTGTCAAAGGTCACTCGTAAAACGCCGTTTTCCAGCGGCTCCACCTTGGTAATGGGCCTTCCCTTCATGCCTTCACCTCCTATAAAATATAAAAAAACGCCACTGTACCGTTTCATTGTACAGCAGCGTTTCGTTTTTGTAGTGTGACCATTTGTCACTACTTTTGTATTTAACGCATCATTTAAAAGCTATGCCAGCACCGAAACAGCTCCTGCATCCTTGGGATAGCTGCTGATTTCATTCAACCAGCGCTTTAATCGCTCCATAATAAAAATATGGTTCAAGTGAGGATTTTAGTTTTTTTTAGCCTTTTTACTTAAAAACATAAATCTTTCAGCAAAAGTAGTATGATTATTTGAGTTTCCCCATTTTTT
>DNNJ01000248.1:0-381 GCA_003487955.1 Clostridiales bacterium
TTAGGTCATAATATGACAGCTTTGATAATGCAGCTGCAGATGGCAGACCACTATGCAATGTCCGATGCAGGAAAATCATTACAGATGATTAATAACTCGTTAAATACGGCAAAGGAAAGCTTATCTAAAATAAGGGAAGTTGTGGAAACATTGAGGGGAAAAGAAACTTTACCGGAAATTGCCATAAAAACTTTAGTTGAAGAATTCTCCGAAAAAACCGGTGCAGAAATCGAGCTTAATATAAAAGGAGAAATATCAAGAAATTACGGTGTTAACTCGGCGATATATCACATATTGCAGGAAGGGATGACAAATGCAATAAGGCACGGCAATGCATCTAAAATTTGGATTAATTTAACCTATTCCAATGAGAATATAAAA
>DNNJ01000248.1:782-1416 GCA_003487955.1 Clostridiales bacterium
GAAGAAGATATCGAAATTGTAGGAACCGCTAATAATGGAAAAAAAGCATATGAGTTATGCAGGATTAGAAAACCTGATGTTGTTCTCATGGACATACAAATGCCGGAAGTAAACGGTGTTGAAGCAACAGAAATGATAAAGAAGGAATTTCCTAATATAAAAATAATAGTTCTTACAACATTTAATGATGATGAATATATTTATGATGCATTAAAGAATGGTGCTTCCGGATATTTATTGAAGGATACTTCCCCGGTCGAAATTTTAAAAGCCGTTCGCACTGTTTATAACGGGGGAGCATTGATTCAATCAGAGGTTGCCGTTAAAGTAATAGATAAATTTTCACAGTTGGCAAAAAAAACAGAGGACAAACACATTGACTCTAAAGCTGAATTATTAACAGACAGAGAAATTGAAATATGCCGTCTAATAGCAGAAGGGAAAAACAACAAGGAAATATCAGGGGAATTGTTTCTAAGCCAAGGAACTGTTAAAAACCATATAACAAAAATTCTTATAAAACTTGACTTAAGAGACCGTACCCAATTGGCAATTTTTTCAATAAAAAATGAACTATAAAGATAAATATTACTATAAGTATAGGAAATTAGTGGTTGATAATTACCTTGTATTT
>DNNJ01000248.1:1612-2483 GCA_003487955.1 Clostridiales bacterium
AATGAAGTAATCGAAATTCATATAATAATAAACTCAAGAATGAATATTGATAGGATAATTGATTAAATACCTTAATAGTGTATTTATTTAGTGCCAAAAGTCACATTAATAATTTTAATTAAGTTATTTAAGGTACTTTTTTTTTGTTTTTTATTTTATACAATGGTAAAAACAAGAAAATTAATATAAAATAAGTTGGAGGAATTAATGTGAAAAGAAAAATAATTTATATTGCGGTGTTTTCGCTCATATTGCTTATGTTGCTCACATCATGCAATACGAATAGCTTAGCGGAATATAAAAAGGCATCGGAGAAAACAGACCAAATTATTAAGGGTCAGACAGCAGGAGAATTTACCATGACAACGGAAATCAACACGGATGGATTGACGGCGGAAGAAATAAAAGAGCTTAATTATATTAAGGACATGGACGGCAGCTTCAGCGTAGTATTTGATGATGAAAAAGAAAAGACAATTATCAGAAACTATATGAACTTCGGTGGATTGGGATATGATTTTGAAGTTTATATCAATGGGGAAGAATTATCCATAAAGCTTCCGGTTGTTGGTAAGTATTTAAGAATAGACGAAGAAATGATGTCAGAAGGTGAAGAGTACTTTGATGAAGGAAATCAAATAATTTCTGAAGAAACCAAGAAGGAACTTACCAAAAGATGGCTCAGCCTTATGAATGAAGAGGATGTATTCAAAGGGAAAAATATTGTTCTTACAACTCCTGACGGAGAAGTTAAAACAACGGAGTATACAATTAACCTTGGTGATGAACAAATAAAAACATTGCTTAAAGATAGCGCTCAAATTTTATCCGAAGATGAAGCTCTTAAATCATTTTATGAAAAAAATATTTG
>DNNJ01000248.1:2713-4162 GCA_003487955.1 Clostridiales bacterium
GAGAAAAAAACATTTGAAGAATTTCTTGATGATATTGTAAGCAATGCAGAAAATTTCAAGGTTGATAATTTCAGTTATACAGCACATGTTGATATTGACGGATATATTGTAAATGAAATTATTGATATATCTTTAAAAGCAATTGATACTGAAAAAGAAGGAATAATCGGAATAAATTATTACCTCGATATAAAAACCTGGGATATTAACAAGGAGCAGAAATTTGAATTTCCGACTCTTACAGATGAAAATACAATTAAGACGGATGAAATGAAAGAAAATATGCCGACTAAAATTGAAGACTATTTCAGCATAGAAATAGGGGAGTGACAAATGTTAAAAGTTGATAATTTATATAAAAATTTTGGAAATATAGTTGCAGTAGACGGTATAAGCTTTGAAGTGAAAAAAGGCGAGATCTTTGGACTATTGGGACCTAACGGAGCAGGAAAGTCAACCACGATATCCATCATATCCACACTTATACCCCCTACAAGTGGTGAAATAATATTTGAGGGAGAAAGTATTTTTGAAAACTCTAAAAATATAAGGCAAAACCTAGGAATAGTACCACAGGATATTGCCCTTTATCCCACACTGACCGGATATGAAAATTTAAAATTCTGGGGGAATTTATACGGACTTAAGGGTACCGAATTAAAAAAGAGAATAAATGAAGTAGCAGATATTATCGGATTAAACGGACGATTAAAGGACAAAGTTGAGAAGTATTCAGGAGGAATGAAAAGAAGACTGAACATTGGGGCAGCACTTCTTCATCAGCCGGAGCTTCTTATAATGGATGAGCCTACCGTAGGAATTGACCCACAGTCTCGGTCACATATATTAGATACGGTGCTGAAATTAAGCGCCAAGGGAATTACAATAATATACACAACCCACTATATGGAAGAAGCAGAAAACCTATGCACTCGCATATGTATCATGGACGAAGGCAAAATTATTGCATCGGGAACAAAGCAGGAATTAGTTGAATTAGTAAGGGAAAAAACACAGATAAATATAAAGCTTGACAATATCAGTGATAATATGCTGCAAATATTCAAAAAAATTCAGGGAGTTTCTGATGCAACAATATTTGATGATACGGTTACATTATACGGGGAAAATGGTGATATGCTCCTTGCTGAAATTATTTCCAAAGCTTCAGAAAAAAATTCAAAAATTCAATCAATAGATATTCAAAAGCCTAACTTGGAAGCAGTATTTTTGCATCTTACAGGCAAAGCTTTAAGGGATTAGGTGATGTATGAAAGTTATTAGTATTATCATAAAAGATTTAAAAACCGTACTGAGTGATAAACAGGCCATAATAGTTACCATGCTTATGCCGGTGATTTTAATGACAATTTTAAGCATGGCTTTAAAAGGCTCCTTTATAAGCAGTGACGATGTTGTAATAGAAGAAATAAAAATTGCTGTTGTAAA
>DNNJ01000248.1:4469-7074 GCA_003487955.1 Clostridiales bacterium
AAGAAGTTTTAAAGCTGATTAATTACAGGGTTGAAGAAGAAGAAAAGGCAATGGAGCTTTTAGCTCAAGGAGAAATTTCTGCAATGATAATCCTTCCTGAGAAATATATTTATAACATGAAAATAAATCTTCTCACACCCTTTAGAAACAATGTTGATGTAAGGATTCTAACTCACCCTGATAGAACAATTGACGGCGAAATAGTTGCCTCTGTAATGGAGGCATACACAAATACCATGTCATCAATAATCATAGGCAAAAATGTGCTTATTGAATCAGCATCTGCCAATGATATCGGTGGAGACGGATTTGATAATATTGATGAAGTAATGGAAGGCATGACGGATTTGGTGGAAGGAATGAATGTAAATATTGAAAATATTACGGTTCATGGAAGACAAAGCATAACAAGCTCTGATTATTATGCTGTAGCAATGATAACCATGTTTATTCTTTATGCTGCAGGTCAAGGAGGCAGAATGCTTTTGGAAGAAAAGGATAATCAAACTTATCAAAGAATGGTTATTGCCGATATTTCCAAAACCCACATTTTGGCGGGAAAGTTTTTCACCATATTTTTGATTGCTTCCATACAGATTACAATAATGCTGCTCTATTCGTATTTTGCCCTGAAGGTTAAGTGGGGAGATTTAAGCTCTATAGTTGTTTTAAGTGTAACATCAGCCTTTGCTGTAGCAGGACTTGGAATTTTCATAGCATCTTTTACCTACAGAGCAGGAAACTACAGAATAGCTAATTTATTTGAAAATGTAATTATACAGGTAATGGCACTATTAGGAGGAAGTTTCTTTCCCTTGGATTTAATGCCTGAAATTATTCAGAAATTAAGTTTTATTTCCTTGAACGGAATAGCACTTAAATCATATTTAAAAATAATATTGGGTTATAGTTTTGCGGATATTTCAAGCAATGTATTAATACTTGCTCTAACAGGCAGCTTATTCACCATTGCAGGAATTATTATATTCAATAAGGAGGTTGCTGAAAATGCTAAGCATAGTAAAATTAAGACTGCTTAGTCTTAGAGATAATTATATAGTATTTTTGATTATGACTGCAATGGCATTGGGGTTTACCGCAATATTCGGAATTTCCTTCAACAGCTACAGGCCATCCGTAATAATTGTTGATGAAGACAACACTATATATTCGAAAGAATTTATTGAAGAGCTTAAATTGAATAAAACCTTTAAATTTGTTGATTCAGATAAAGAAACAGCAACACTGAGAGTGGAAGAAGGAGATGCATTTGTTGCACTAATAGTCAATGAAGGTTTTCACGACAGCATTGAAAACGGCAATGAAGTAACTATAGGGCAAATTAAGGTAAAAGATGACACTTTTCTTCTTTCGCTGCAGGAAACCGTGAGAAGTATAATTACAAAACTGGCAGGCAGCGAAAGAATTTCGAAGGTAACCGCAGATTTCGTTTCTTCGCAAAAGCCCTCGGCAGATAAGGAAAAAATAAAAACATCAGCATATATAAATGTAATGGATTCCTGGAAATTTAAAAACCCGTTAAAGATTACATCTACTGTGGCAAATACAAATATTCAATCAGGATATGACGGCATGAAGCAATCTATGATCGGGTTCAGTGTATTTTTCTCAATGTATACCATGGTTTTTTCAATAGGAATCATTTTAAGCGACAAAAGGTATAAAACATGGGATAGAATGCTGATATCTCCTGTATCAATGTCTTCCATATTAGGCGGAACAATGGTAGTTTCTTTTTTAGCGGGAATAATACAAATGTCTGTATTAATTTTAGGCGGAAAGTATTTATTCGGAATAGACTGGGGCAGCAGTATTGCAGGAATTATGACGATTACAACAGTATTTGTGTTCACAATAACATCATTGGGACTTATGCTTTCCGGTATCGTAAAAACTGAAGCCCAGCTCGGTGCAATAGCACCTGTTGTTTTAACAAGCACCTCAATGCTTGGAGGCACCATGTGGCCGTTGGAAATTGTAAACAACAAAGTATTGTTATTTTTGGCAGAACTTACTCCTCAAAAATGGGCGATGCAGGGAATGTTAAATATCGCCTCCAAGGGAATGGGCTTTGAATCAATAATAATACCGTCAATTGTACTATTGGCAATGGGAATAATCTTTTTCACCATAGGTGTAAAAACAGTGAAACAGTAGAAAAAAACATTGATTAATTTCTATAATATGGTAAAATAATCTAAATAGGTAGTAACAGGGTATAGCTGAGCCATCCTGCTGAAAGGAGGAAATACTCTTTCAATAAGGAGGTGACGCTAATGTCAACATACGAAGCTATTTCACTAATGATTGCATTTGCAATTTTAGTAGTAGCATTAGTTAAAAGACAAAAATAATTACCCTGTGCGGCAGGGTAATTAACAATTAAAAATTTTCAATTCGTCAGCTATGCCGACTACCTATTTATCTTATACAAATAATACCATATTTATACATATAAATCAACAAAAATTTTATTTAATTATAAGGTTGGATCTCATATTATTTTTTAAGTATGAGAGGTAGCCATATTTTTTTGAAATTTTTTAGTTTAGCATACTACGAGCAGGGTATATTTAAACTATAG
>DNNJ01000301.1:0-9372 GCA_003487955.1 Clostridiales bacterium
GAGGGAGGCTCGGGACGTTATCCCATTCCAATAGTAAGAGAAGTTATAGGAGAATATTTGAAAATAAACGAGATGCCCTAACCCCTGCAAATGTTCACTCACATTTTTATCATTTTTCTTATAGCATAACAATGTGAAAAAAGGAGATAAAAGATGAATGTTATATTAACAGGTTCACAAAAAAACAACATAGGCAAAACAATAATAAGTTTAAAGATAGCAATTGAGCTGTCAAGGCAAGGCAAAAAGGTTCTTTTAATGGATTTATCCTCAGGAAAAATAAAAATATCAGAATATTTGAATATGAATGAAGATATTATTTATGACATAGTTGATGTAATAAAGAAAACATGCACATTGGAACAGGGTATTATTGAAATTAATGAAAATTTATCACTGTTGCCATGTCCGAGAATATCCGGTAAAATAAATGAAATTAATAAAGAATCATTTATTAACTTACTTCAAATTGTAGAAGCCTATGACTATGTTATAATAGACGCAGACAAATTAACATCGGTATATTTAGACTTTTCAAAAATCGATAATGCCATAACAATAAATAACAATGATTTTTCCAGTATCAAGGAAATAAACTCTGATAAAACAATTTCTTCAAAAGCTGCAAACTTTATTGTTGCAATAAACAAGTACAACAATAAAAAGGCTAAAAAAGGAATTATGATGAAAAGCAATGATATTGAAAAATTAACTGAAACAACAATTTCAGCTATAATCGAGGAAAATATAAAGTATTCACAGCTGCAGTATGAAAAGCTCTTTGATGCAGATCTTCAAAAAACAGAAATAAACAACATAATTAAAAATCTGAAGATGCCCTAACCCTATTTTTCAGAGCTTTTTTTCTGAAAAACAGCGGTAGGTCATTCGCACCGAGTACCCAATTTATGCGACGAGAGGAGCAAATAAATTGGTAACCGAGACTGCGAGAACTCATGAAAGAATAAAACTTTTGTTAAGTATTAAGTACGGGGACAAAAGTTTTTTTATTTAGTAATAAAGCTTGTAACACATTAATAAAATGTATTGGAAGGGGTGGTGGTGAAATGAATAAACTAACAAAAAAAAGATTCAACATTAAAAGAAAGGAAACGTTTAATAAAAAATTAGCATTACAGGTTATTTTCAGCATTGTCTTAGTAGCAGCCGTTATTGTAACAAAGAATATAAACTCTGACCTGTCAAAAAGATTCATAGAGGCGGCAGATGAAAAAATGGGTGCAAGCATTGAATTATTGGAAGTAAGAGATACGATTGCACAGGGATTTTCAGCTGCAATAAATAAATTGCCATTTGTAGGGAAAGAGGAAACAACACCGGTTATGGGGACACTTTATCGAAAATATGGACTGAATAAAACTGACGATGTATCATATTACAATCACGGAATAGATATAAAAACCGAAACGCAGTCGGTAAAGGCCATTACAGAAGGAAAGGTAATGTCAATAGGCAATAATGAAAAACTTACAGGTTATATTGTAATACAAGATGATGATAGAACTTTTATTTACGGGAAAATAAATGAAACTTTTGTTAAAGAGGGGGACAATATATCTAAAGGGGATGTTATAGGAGCCCTTAACGAAGAAAATATGATTCTTCACATAGAGGTTTGGGAGGATGGTGCTTCAATAAATCCTTCATCATTATTTGATTTGACGGAATAAACCCTTTGGGGAAATGCATTTAATCATTGCACTTTTAGCACATGAAGTTTCCCATTTATTTTCGGCAATTTTACTGAATATTGAATTTTCAAAAGTTAAAATTACATTGTTCGGGTTCAATCTTGATGCGCATTTAGATAATGTTTCACATGCAAAAAAAATTACTTTGTTTTTTGCAGGACCTGCATGCAATCTGTGTTTTTATTTTGGATTTAGAAATACAGAATATTTTTATTTTGCAAATATTAATTTGTTATTGGCATATATAAACTTGATTCCCATTGTGCCTTTAGACGGAGGAAATATTTGCAAAACTTTTTTAGAAATCTTTTTGGATATAAAGACGGTTTCTAAATATATAACTATGACGAATGCTTTTTTTATACTCTATTTTATAATTATAATATTCGTATCTAAAGACTATTTGTATTTTTTACTTGTTATTATGGGACTTAAAGGAATAGTAGAAGAAAACAGTTACTTACTTGAAAAATCCATTATAGCAGGATATAATAAATTAAAATAAAACTTTAAATAAAAATAGTCGGAGGATAAAATGTAGTGGAATCTGAAAATATTATAATAAGAAAAAGTACTTTCGATGATTGCGAAATATTTACCAAATGGGAGCAGCAAGATTATATAAAGGAATTTTTGACAATAAACAAAGAGCGTACATACGAGGAAGTTGTAAGGGAATTTATTTTAAGAGAGCAGGAGCTTTCAAATGAGCAATATACAATTATTCTGAAGAACAAACAACCTGCCGGGAGAATTTATCTTTCCAAAATATCAAAAGAATTTGATTCCATGGACATTACCCGAATATATATAGGCGAAAAAGAATATCTTGGGAAGGGTTACGGAAGAGAGTGCATGGAATTGCTGCTTAATTATTGCTTCAATGTTTTAAAAATGGAAAGAGTAACATTAGACCATTATACAGGGAATGCCGCAGGCGCGCTATATTTGAAATTAGGTTTTAAATATGAGGGAATAATGAGGAATTCTGCAAAAAAAGATAATAAATACTTCGATTTGCATTTAATGTCAATGTTAAGAGAAGAATATGAAAAAACTATTTGAAATTTTTTAAAAAAGTAGTATAATATAAATACATTTGTAAATGAAAATTTATAAATGCCTCTTAAATTTTTTGCCTCAAGCCGTGAATTATATTCACGGCTTGCCCTTTTATAGGTATGGGGACACACCTTCATGGTTAGTAAGCCGTTGAAGTAAGTCCATGAAGGAATGTCCCCATTTTGCCAATTTATTGCATTCCCCTGCGCTCCACCTAAGGACACGCTTATCATGTATTTAAAAGAGAAAGTAAAATAATCAAAATACAAAATATAAAAATTATAATAAAAATATTCTTTTTTATAGCTCTCAATATTCTATAAATCATATAATCCCCCCGTATATTATATGTGAACAGTAATATTAAGAATGCATAAATAATTTTAGAATTAAGAATGCATAAATAATTTTAAACCTCTTTACAAAATTTGCTCAATCTATTATAATATATTGGTAATGCGGTTGTGGCGGAACGGCAGACGCACTAGCTTGAGGGGCTAGCGAATGAATATTCGTGGGGGTTCAAATCCCCCCAACCGCACTTAAATAGTTTCGGGTAATCCCCGAAACTATTATTTTACAACTGTATAATTATCACATCACATATCCGTCATTATTATCAGATGTTATAAGATTGATAATGTATTTTCACTTGTAATTATGCTGATTTTGAATTATAATGATAGTATAATAAAGTGGTGAGGGGAAGAATGGAAGCTGCAATACTGAAATCATTTACCTATAAAAACACAGGCGGTAACGGGGCTGGTGTCGTTGTTCTTGATGAACAAATATCAAATGATAAGAAGCAGGAAATTGCAAATAAAGTGGGATTGTCAGAAACTGCGTTTATTTTTAAACAAAATGAAAACGATTATTATGTAAGTTTCTTTACTCCTGTTTGTGAAGTTGACCTTTGCGGTCATGCAACAATTGCAGCTTTTTATTACTTGGGTAAAATTGGACAAATTAAAGGTAATAATGAAACAAAGAGTCTTTATCAAAATACAAAGGCGGGCAGACTTAAGATTGAAATAACATTCAAAGGGCAAGATGTTGATTATGTTCTTATGCAGCAAAGTGAACCTCGTATATACGGTGAGATTAAAGAGAAAAAACAAATAGCAGATTCGCTGAATATAGATGAAAAATTAATAGGACTGACAAATTATGATATTGCTCCAACAATTGTGTCTACAGGTTTAAAAGACATTTTGATACCGGTTGGCTCAAGGGAGGTGCTTAATAGTCTTGAAGCTGATTTTAAGATGATAGAGGATATTTCTTATGAAAATGATGTAGTGGGTTATCATGTTTTTACTATTGAGGACAGCATAATTTATGCAAGAAATTTTGCTCCAAAGGTGGGAATTAATGAAGAATGTGCAACAGGTACATCCAACGGAGCATTGGGAAGCTTGCTTTACAGTAAAGGAGCACCAAATCAAATGGAAGTAATTCAAGGAGAATCCATGAACGAAAGAAGTCTCATTTATGTAAAAGTTGAATATCATAATGAAGTTATGGACGTGTATGTTGGCGGAAAAGCTTTTGTTGAAGGTTTTATAAAAGTATAGCGGGGGATAGTATGATAATAGAAGAAATAGCTGATATTGTAAAGGCAGATGTCCTTACAAACTATCATAAGGGTAACACTGAGCTAAAATACGGTTTTGCCAGTGATTTAATGAGCGATGTACTGGCATATGCTTGCAGTGAAGCATTGCTTATAACAGGTTTAAACAATCCGCAGGTTATTAGGACTGCTGAGATGCTTGATATTAATGCCGTATTGTTTGTAAGAGGAAAAAGACCCTGTGATGAAGTAATAGAATTAGCAAAGGAAAACAGTATTACAATACTTGCAACCGAATACACTATGTTTAATACATGCGGATTATTGGTTCTGAACGGAATGAAAGGACTAGAAATAGATGACTGACAGATTATTAAAAAGATACAGCTACAGTATAACAGCAAATGATTTTATGTCTGCCGGAAAAGGCTCAAGTGCTATAAAGAGCAATTTGAAATCATTGGGCATCGATGCAAATATCATAAGAAGAATAGCAATAATATCATATGAAACTGAAATAAATATCGTAATACATTCTTTTGGTGGGAAACTTCACTGCGATATATATGAAAATAAAATAGTAATAATTTCGGAAGATACCGGTCCGGGAATAAAGGATGTAGATATGGCAATGACAGAGGGGTTTTCCACTGCAACAGACAGCGTAAGAGAGCTTGGTTTTGGTGCAGGTATGGGACTTCCTAATATTAAAAAATACTCTGACCGGTTGGAAATTAATACAGGCAGTACCGGGACATTAATAATTGCGACAATCGATTTGTAGGAGGAAAAAATGAATTTTTCAATTATGTTTGACAAAGACAAATGCAGAGGATGTACTAATTGTATGAAAAGATGCCCTACACAGGCTATCAGGCTGATAGATGGAAAGGCTTTTATCAATATAGCAAAATGTATTCATTGCGGTGAATGTATAAAAATATGTCCATATAACGCATATACTCCGGAATCAATAGAGTGGTATGATCATATGCATGATTCGCCAAAAAAATATAAAATTGCAATTCCTACTACTACATTGTACGGGCAGTTTCCAAGGGGAACAGATATATGCAAGGTGCAAAACTCAATTTTAAAATTAGGTTTTGATTTTGTGTATGATGCAAGCTGGGCGGCGGATTTAGCTGCTAAAGCTCTTAAGCTTAAGATAGCTCATGAAAAAAATGTGAGACCTTATATAACAACAACTTGTCCTGCAGCCATAAGACTTATAAAGTACAGGTATCCTTCTTTGATGGATAATCTTATTTTAATAAGAGAGCCTATGGAAATTGCAGGTATACTTGCAAGAGAAAGAGCAAGGAAAAAATTCAACTTGAAAGATGAAGATATAAAAGTATTTTATATATCACCATGTCCTGCCAAACTTCTTGCAGTGACAAATCCTATCGGAGATTACAAGCCCTCGGTAGATTGGGTAATACCACTTAACAAAATCTATGGAGAGCTGTTCAGAGAAGTTATCAGGGAGGATAATATCACATGCTCATACCCGTCGCTGTCCGGAATGAAATGGGCGGTGGCAGGAGGCCAGTCTAAACATGCAGGATTGAATAATTATATAGCTGTTCACGGGATGGAAAATATTATCCAAATTTTAGATGAAATTGAAAACGGAAAATTAAGCGATATAGATTTTGTGGAGGCTTTAGCATGCGTTAACGGTTGTGTGGGCGGAACATTTAATGTGGTAAATCCATTTATTGCAACAAGCAGCATTAATTATATATCAACCAGTTTAGAGGATGAATGTATAAATCCTGATATTGACAGATTTGAAGAATTGTATGAATCCGGTTTCTTCAATTATAAGCTTAAGGAAGTAGAAAAATTCAGTAAGCTCAGCTTAAAGGAAGCAGTTGAAAAAAATGATAAAATTAGGGAAATTTGTGATAAACTTCCAGGATTAGACTGCGGCTCCTGCGGGGCGCCAACATGTTTGGCTCATGCTGAAGACGTATATAATAATGAGTCTGAATTTGAAGATTGTGTTGTACTAAGAGTTAAAAAATAACAGGAGGGAAAAATGAACTGCTTAGAATTTGCAGAAAAACTACAGCTTACACCATTGTGCGAAAAAGAAAAAAATATTGAAATTGAAGGTGTGTATATCGGTGACCTGCTAAGTATTGTAATGTCAAAAGCAAAGAAGAACTACGCATGGATAACTATCCAAACACATATTAATATTGTAGCTATTGCAGAGCTTTTGGAACTGGCTTGCATTATAGTTGTTGAGAATATGGAAGTTGACATTGATACTCTAAATAAAGCAAAGGAATTGAAAATACCTGTATTTAAAACATCTGAAAGTGCGTACCAAATGGCATGCAGAATGTCAGACTTGGGAATAAAATGAGATTCTACTACGATTTGCATATTCATTCGGATTTGTCCCCATGCGGTTTAAGCGATATGACACCTTGTAATATTGTTAATATGTCCTTAATAAAAGGTTTGAATATCATATCAATTACAGACCATAATTCAGCTGGAAATTTGCCTGCAGCTATGGAGATAAGCCGGAAAGCAGGCATTAAGGTAATACCCGGGTTAGAGGTAACTACAAAGGAAGAAGTACATGTACTTTGCTATTTTAATAAACTTTCTAATGCGATTGAATTCGGCAGTATTATCTATGATTCATTGCCTTTTATAAAAAACAATCCTGAAATATTCGGAGAGCAAAATATATATAATTCTAAAGATGAAATAACAGGTAACTTAGAAAAACTACTCATTAATGCTTCTAAATATACTATTGAAGATATCTATTCAATTGTTAAGAAATATAACGGAGTGATGATTCCTGCCCATATTAATAAAATGACCAACGGTATTTTAGGAGTATTAGGTTTTATGCCCATTAATCTGAAAATAGAGCTTGTGGAGGTATATTCAAAGATTCCAATAAACAATAAATTAACGGAAAAATACAAGGTGCTTCACAATTCGGATGCGCATCAGCTTATCGATATATCAGAAGCTGTAAATTATTTTGAACTAAATGATATCAACGATATTTATGACTATTTATGTATTTATTAATTTTATTGCTATAAAAACACGTCAGCGTCAATCTGAACACAGTGAAGAATCTCATGAGATCCTTCACATACGTTCAGGATGACAAAGTCGCATAAGCGACATAATAGGTGTGGGGACACACCTCTTTTAAAGGAAGGGGGATACACCTCTTTCTATCGGGATAACCTCTGAAGGTCAGAGGAATGTCCCCGTACTTGGGAGAGTCTCTGTGAGTGGAGGAATGTCCCCAAATTTATTATAAGGAGGGGGGACACACCTTCAAAATCGGGTTATCCTCTGAGGGATAGCTTTTGAAGGAATGTCCCCGTACTTGGAATTATGAAAGAAATTTCAATGCACATATTGGATATAGTAATGAACAGCATTAAAGCTGATGCTTCACAAGTTGAAATAAACATAGAAGACAGTATAAAAAATAACTGGTTAAAGATAACTATTGCAGATAATGGCAGAGGAATGAGCGAAGATGTTATAAACAGGGTAACAAATCCCTTTTACACAACTCGCACTACCAGAAAAGTAGGGTTGGGTATTCCAATGCTGAAGGAAGCATGTGAAAGATGCAACGGCTATTTGAAAATCGAATCACAAATAGGTGTCGGAACCAAGGTTTTTTGTTATTTTGAAAGGGATAATATAGACAGAGCACCACTTGGAAGTATGGGACAAACAATTATGGCAATTATTAACTCCGGTAATAATTTCGAACTTATTTATACTCATAAGACAGATTCAGGCGAATTCGTTTTTGACACAAGAGAAGTAAAAAAGATGCTTGAAGGAATTGATATTAATGACGCCGGTGTTTTATTGTGGATTAAGGAATATATTAATGAAAATGTAGATATTGTTTTAGCAGGTAAAATTTGACAAATAATAGTCTTGCTTAATTTGATAAATAGTGATAAAATTTCATAAATAAATAAAAAAGGTATTTAAAAGTCGAAAACAATCTGTTATAATCTTTTATGTTTGAGATTATAACTTTTTTTATAATTTATTATTATTAATTTCACGAGGTGGTATTATGAGCACAAAATTGTTTACATTTAAGGGCGGGATTCATCCCCCTCATAGTAAGTCTTTTACACAGAATGTGCCAATTGAAGATGCACCGGCTCCGGAAATTGTTGTTATTCCATTATCACAACATATTGGAGCCCCATGTGATCCCTTGGTAGCTGTAGGAGATAAAGTAAAAGTTGGACAAAAAATCGGCGAATCAAAAGCCTTTGTTTCAGCACCGGTTCATGCAAGTGTGTCGGGAACAGTAAAAAAGATTGAAAATCGACAAGTGCCGGGCGGAGCGAAAGTAAACAGCATTATTATAGAATCCGACGGAAAAAATGAAGTGCACGAATCAGTTCAGCCAAAAGGCAAATTGGAGGATCTTTCTAAGGAAGATGTACTATCAATTATCAAAGAAGCAGGTATGGCGGGAATGGGTGGAGCAACCTTCCCCACACATGTTAAGCTAAGTCCCCCTAAGGACAAACCTATTGATATCCTGCTTGTTAACGGAGCTGAATGCGAACCTTATTTGACTGCTGACCATAGAATTATGTTAGAAAAACCTGAACTTGTACTGCTTGGTACAAAGGCTGTTATGAAGGCATTAGGAGTTAATAACGCTTATATTTGTATTGAAAATAACAAGCCTGATGCAATTGAAACATTAAAGCAAGTTGTTGGTAACGAAGAAGGTATTGAAGTTGTGTCAATGATAGCAAAATATCCTCAAGGTGATGAAAAAAGATTAATCAATGCAGTCACCGGAAGAGTTGTACCTTCAGGAGGACTTCCAATGGAAGTAGGATGCGTGGTTGAAAATGTCGGTACTGTTGCTACCATAGGCAATGTAATAAAGACAGGTATGCCTTGCGTTCAAAGAGTTGTAACCGTAACAGGAAGTGCTGTTGAAAACCCTAAAAACCTATATGTAAGATTAGGGAC
>DNNJ01000301.1:9632-11460 GCA_003487955.1 Clostridiales bacterium
CGGCGGACCAATGATGGGAATTGCTCAATATACTGACGAAGTTCCTGTTATAAAAGGAACATCAGGAATATTGGTTTTAAATAAAAAAGAAGCAAATATACCGGAACATTCAAATTGTATTTTATGCGGCAAATGTGTTGATGCTTGTCCTGTTAACCTAATGCCTTATAAAATTGCGAGATTTTCCTTGTTGAAAAATTTCGACGGTGCTGATGAATATCATGCAACTGATTGTATTGAATGCGGTGCGTGTTCGTATGTATGTCCTGCAAAGAGACCGCTTAAAGAGTCAATAAGTGTTGCAAAAAAAGAAATATTAACTAGACGAAAAAAGGCTAAATAGGAGGAAATATTGATGGAAATTAAATTGATTGGTTCATCGTCACCTCATATTAGATCCGATGAAACAACACAAAAGTTAATGCTTGATGTAATAATTGCATTGATTCCTGCATTGGCAGCAAGTATATATTATTTTGGAAATAAAGCAATGATATTGGTGTTGGCATCTGTAGCATCAGCTGTTGTAACCGAATATCTTTGTCAACGGGCTATGAACAGACCTATAACAGTTACAGATTTAAGTGCGGTTGTTACAGGAATACTTTTAGCATTTAATTTACCTGCAGAAACACCATGGTGGATAGCTGTTGTGGGTGCAGCATTTGCAATAGCAATAGTAAAACAGATATTTGGCGGAATAGGATTTAATTTTTTAAACCCGGCATTAGGAGCAAGAGCATTTCTAATGGCTTCATGGCCTCATCATTTATCGGGAGGTTTTATTGACCCGGCAATTGACGCTGTTTCTTCTGCAACACCTCTTTCACTGTTGAAGGGTACAGCTTCAGGACAGCTGCCGTCATTATGGGATATGCTTATAGGCAATATTCCGGGGGTTATTGGAGAAACATCATCAATACTGCTATTAGCAGGCGGGATTTATTTAATATATCGAGGAACAATCAAATGGATAATACCTGTATTCTATATCGGAACGGTTGCCGCAATAGCATTGGTTATCGATGCAGGTAATTTACCGTACCACATATTGGGCGGCGGGTTAATATTGGGAGCATTTTTTATGGCTACTGATTATGCAACAAGCCCTGTTACAGATAAAGGAAAAGTTTTTTATGCTGTCGGAGCAGGTGTACTAACCATGTTCATAAGAAAAATGGGGGGATATCCCGAAGGAGTATCTTATTCAATACTTCTGATGAATATTATAACTCCAATGATAGATAAATATGTTAAACCTCACGTATTCGGAGTAGCAACAGGAGGTAAAAAAAATGAAAAATAATTTTGTAAAACTTGCCGGTATACTGTTTTTAATAGCTGCAATATCAGCAGGTGTATTGGCTTGGCTAAACGATACAACCAAGGATTTAATAGCTCAAAATGAAGCAATGGCAAGTATGGACCCTGCCATATTGGAAGCTGTTATGCCGGGCTCTACTGCATTTATGGAAAAAGATGCTGATTTGGCTGAAACAATTAAGGCTGATAACAGTAAATTCATTAATCTTCTTACAGCAGTTGATGAATCAGGCAACGAACTTGGTAAAGTTGTGAGGACATTGAGCACTGTTAAAGGCTTTAGCGGAGACCTCGAATTGTATGTTGGTTTCACACCCGATGGACAAATTTCAGGAGTAAGCGTAATTTCTCACAGTGAAACCGAAGGAGTAGGCTCAAGAGTTACTCTGCCTGCATTTACGGATCAGTTTATAGGCAGGGATGCAAGCGGTGAAATTTCTTATAGTGATTATGACGCTGTTTCAGGTGCAACTTACTCTTCTGAATCGTTTTTAAGTGCCGTAAA
>DNNJ01000371.1 GCA_003487955.1 Clostridiales bacterium
TGGGATTCGAACCCACGTGCCCCTGAGGGCAACCGCATTTCGAGTGCGGCTCGTTATGACCTCTTCGATACGCTTCCAAGTTAATTTATCAGCCAATATAGTTTATCCAAAGTGAAGTTTATTGTCAACATAAAACCTTCCAATATTTCCTGGTCAAAGTTTTCTTGACTATTCAAAACGCTCATTATATAATTTAGCAAAACTTTGAACTACGAGGTAAAGTAATATTATGGAGACTATAGAAGCCAACTATCAAATTTCTATCTCTGATTTCAGGAAAGCCATGTATTATGGATTGACACTGCGTTATAATAAGGCTTTAAAAATTATGTTTTTTGTTTTGCTCATAAGTATTATTTATATCGTTGCCGGTTTCTCCGGTGTTTGGGAAATTAATTCACTGATTCCCTTTATCGGCATTGCATATCTTATATGGGGATTGCTGCTTTTTACAGGTGCAGAGCGCGGTATAAGAAATTATATTAAAGACCCTAACTGTTTTATCGGCAAGCAGTATAAAATCACATTAGATGCAAAACGTGTGCATATACAGATACCCGAGTGTAAAGTGAACACCTCTTACTCCATCAGCAAGCTTGCCTGCGTTTTTGAAATAAGCGACATGTTTCTTATCTATATTACAATGCGGGATTTATATATTCTTCCAAAACGCGCCTTGATAGATAAAGATGCAGAATCCCGTGATTTGCGCGAAAATTTTAAAGTACAGCTCGGGGAACGATTCTATACCCACTTTAAAAGAAGGTAAATCGTACCAAACTAAAGATATAATTTCGTCTTATTCCAAATCCTTGAATGTTTTTGCTGCATGTTTCAGCTTTTCTACTATGGGCAGGTTATAGGGGCACCTTGATTCACATGTACGGCAGCGAACACATTCATCAGCCTTAACCTCCAAAGTATCATATTTGAGTTTGCCGTATTCAGGTATATTATATCTGATAACGTAATTTTCAAATACAAATATGTTGGGTATGTCGATTCCTTCGGGACAGGGCTTGCAGTAACCGCATCGCCTGCAAAATTCAGTTCCCAAGGTTTCAACTTCTTTGTTTATTATCTCTTGCTCATCCTTTGTTAAGGGCTCGGCATCTCTTCCTGCCCGGGCATTTTCAATAACCTGTTCTATTGTGTCCATCCCCGGTATTGCTACTGTTATAAGGCCTGAATTCATAATATATTTCAAGGATAAAAAAGGATAATCAAATGTACCGCCTGCTATTGGCTTCATTGCAATTGTTCCCATCCCTTTTTTCAACGCCTTTAACAACAGCTCCGTTCCCTGGGACTCAACCGGATTAAAAGGAAATTGAACAGTTTCAAATTCATAATTATCAATTGCTTCAATGAGCAGCTCTCTTATATGACCTGTTATTCCTATATGTTTAATCAATCCTTGTTCTTTTGCTTCCACTAAAGCTTTCAGCGCTCCGTTTTCGGAAAAAATAGTATCAAATTGCTGTTTAGAGCCTACATTGTGAATCTGATATAAATCTATACAGTCTATATCCATGTCATTTAAGCTTCCTTCAATTGAACTTTTCATTGAATCATAATCACGTTCCATTGCCTTAGTAGCAATATAAAAATTCTCGCGACCTGCTTCCTTGAGACCCTTGCCTATATATTTTTCACTGATTGTATAAGCTCTCGCTGTATCAATAAAATTTATCCCTTGTTTCTTGCATTCAAGTATTATATTAATTGCTTCTTCCTCACTAACATGCTGTATAGAAATTCCTCCAAATCCTATAACAGACACTTCCATGCCTGTATTTCCCAATAATCTTTTTTTCATATGCCACCTCATTGTTTTAATGGGTTAATTATATATTAGAAATTTATTGGAGTCAATGTTAGAAGTGTGTCCCCATTCCTTTAATAAATGGGGTTCGCAGGGAAATTCACTAATTTATTTGCTCCTTATGTCGCATAAATTAGGAATTTTGTGCGTTTGACCTACCATCCATTTCTTTCTCCCTGATGGTCGAAGAAATGGGGTTAGGTTATAAAGGGCATACACAAAAGAACATCCCGCAATGTTTCGCGGGATGTTTATATAATTTGGAAGAAGATAAAAAAAGTATTATCGATATAATTATTTACAGAAATTCATTAATTATACATATATTTTAAAAAATTTTAATATTAATTATAAGGAATATCCATATGAAGGGCAACACAATAATAGGGGTATAGGGACTTGGAGTAAGCTTTAGAGGAATGTCCCTGTAAAGGTGATAATTTGAAGAAGAATAGTTTTGTTATTTTGCCGCTTTTTATATTATATATTGCAGTTTTCAGGTTTATTTATTTAGAGAATGGACTGTCACTGATAATCCAAGTATGCTTTCCCATATTTGCGGGGATACTTTTAGCTGCAGTTTTAAATCCTGTCTTAGTTTTCTTTGAAAAAACGATAGAAATTAATAACAGGTATATTTCTGTTATCATGACTTATCTGTTTGTTTTTTTAATGATATCAATTGTGGTGAAAACTATTGCACCAAATATTATAAACAGTATTACACAATTATCCCGAGATATACCCAAACTTTACCGAAAAGCGAACAGTTTGTTTTCTTTTTTTAGTGATGAGCTGATTGTAAAAATGTATCTTGCCGAAATTGCACAAAAATTATCTTCCTTGTTGACAGCTATAATAAACAATGCGCTTACAAAGGTCATAGACATATTTATGGCATTCGCCAATACATTGTTGTCAATAATTATTTCAGTATATATTTTAATTGATAAAGAAAATATTGAAAATTGGTTCAAAGAGCTTTCCGGTCTCTTTATAGGAAAAAAAACTGCTAATGATATTATTAGAATAAGCCACATCCTTTACCGCAATGTTTCAAGCTACATATCCGGAAAAGCAACTGCTTCGCTTATTATAGCATTGTTAATTTACATAGGCTCAAAATATGTAATAAAATGTCCTTACCCTGTTATTGACGGAATGGTTATCGGAATTACCAATATGATTCCTTATTTCGGCACATTTATAGGGAGTGTTCCCATTGTGTTAATCAACGCTTTATATGCTCCTCAAAAAGGTTTTCTGTTATTTATTTTAATTCTAATATTACAGCAAGTAGAGAGTCTTATTATAGACCCTAAGATTCTAAGCAGTCAATTGTCAATAAAGCCTTTATTGGTAATTATTTCGATAATAATCGGAGGAGGACTGTTTGGTCCCTTAGGACTGTTTTTTGCAGTTCCTGTTGCAGCATTGATTAAATCAATAGTTGATGTCTATATGCTGAAAAAATTGAATAAAAATGTGCAGATTATTGATAAATCATGAAATAATTTGTGTATTTGTGTATAAAACTGTTGACAAGCCGTAAAAAAGGCATAAAATTTGTATTAAAGCATTGTGCAAAGATATTGAAAATCAGAGGTAGTTTCAAAGTAAAAAGTATACCATTGTAATGTTAATGTAATACTAATTAAACAGATATAATGTATAATAATATTAAGAAAATACTACGCATAGTATTTTTTTAATTGAATGCTTTAAGGAATGATGTTATGAAAAAGATATTATTGATGATGATAATTTTAATATTTGTTGCATCTTTTGCAAATATATATGCTGCCGGCTTTCCTGACATAAAAAAAGACCCTTATTTAGAAGAAGCAATAGGCATATTATCAAGTTATAAAGTTATACAAGGATATCCGGATAACAGCTTCAAGCCGGATAGAATAGTTACCCGTGCAGAAATGGCAAAGGTTGTAACTGTTGCAGCAGGATTACATGAATATTCCAAAAATATGACTTCTGTTTATGAAGATATGCATGGACATTGGGCTGAAAGTTATGTGGAGCTTGCAGATGTATTAGGTATTGTTAAGGGAATTTCTCCATCCGCTTACGGTCCTGATAACCTGATAAAGTTTGAAGAAGCTTACACAATGATTTTAAGGCTTTTGGGATATACCGATGAATCACTGGTAGGAAGCTGGCCTTCTAATTATCATGAAAAAGCATTAGAATTGAATTTATTTGAAAACATTAATGTAAATGTTGAATTTGCATCTCGAAGAGATATTACAATAATGTTATTTAATGCACTTGATATGAATATAGTTACGGTAAAGGAAAACAATACCCTCAATATCACAAACAAAGCACTTATTTCAAAGTTAGGCAAAATGGAAACAAAAGAAGTGTCAATCAGAGACTTAAATATTGATAA
>DNNJ01000255.1 GCA_003487955.1 Clostridiales bacterium
GACTATACGAATATTTCATTTGATAAATTAAATGAAGGTGCCTATGAAATTTCTGTTTATGCTGCCTATAAGGAGCTTGAAGACGGTATAAAGGAAGAATTCAATGTGGTTGATTCATTCGTTTATTTTAACAATACCTCATATTATAAACTGTCGGAAGATACAGTCCTAAGTAAAGTGTATTCAAATCCTGTAATTACATTGTTTAATGAAAGCCGCTCTGACTTCTACAACAGTTTAGACAGTATTTTAGCGAACTACGGTAAAAGGATTGACCAAACAGTATGCTCTATGTTAGCAGCTAAGTATATCAATGATTATTTTGAGTCGGATTTACCTTATAACGAGGATGTATTAATTGATGAAATTAACAGATACGAAGTTGAATCATACGGTGGCTACAGTCTTTTCACATACTCAGCGGCAGATGCGGAAATAACCGCCAAGCTTATGAACTTGGTAGATAATGAATATTTAAGGCTTAAGTCTAAAACATACTTTAAAAATATATTGCAAAATCCCGATTACAGCTCTAAAATTCCGGCAGCTCTATGGGGCTTAAGCACCTTTAAGGAGCCTGTATTATTGACGATTTATGAATTAATGGAAAACAATACATTGGAAATCAGAGATAAAATTTATCTTTCCTTAGCTTTAGCAGAATTGGGAGACCTTAATACAGCAAAAAAATATTACAAAGAATTTTCAGACAGCTTTAAAGAATCAGGAGATTATTTGTATTTTGAAAGCGGTGCCGATGAAAATTATAAGTATTCTGAAAATTATGAACTAACAGCACTGTTGTCCATTTTAGGATGCAAGCTTCAAGATTATGAAATTAGCGACAAATTATTTAAATATATTTATAATGCTCCTTCTAAGTTCACTCTTTCAAACTTTGAGCAGCTGATATATATCATGAACAGAGATATTATGAAATTAGACGAAATCAAAGACTTGTTCGGCGAAGTGACCGTTACATCGGAAGGTAAGGATAAAACTTATAAGTTAAAATTATTTGACAGAGAAAACTTATAAGTTTTATCCTTGCCTAGTTGATGATTTGGAAAAGAATAAAACTGATGATTTTTCCATTAATATAACTTATAGCCATAAAGATACTGCAGAAAGTCAAATGTCATACAATCATTCTGACTTAGTTAAAGTAACCATTATGCCATCCTTTAGCAACAATGTAATAGCAGGAAATTATGAAATAACATACGTAGTTCCTGCAGGTTTCAGATTTATTGAGCTTGACAGACAAGCTCCGTTTTGGGTTGAAGAAAACGGTCAAAAGCTAAGGCTTTTCTTCCATTATGACAGGCAAAACTTTGCTGCAATACCGATAACATTTTACATTCAAGCTGTGCAAAAAGGGGAGTATACAGTGGATTATGCAGTTATAAAAGAAAATCTGGAAACTAAATTAAATTATATTGACAAAGAAAGTTTGACAGTAAAATAAGAACTCCGAGGAACCTCAGAAAAGATGAGATCACGCAGTCTCAGGATGACAAAGCATAACGAGGTGTAATTATTGAACAAATTACCAAAAATAATTGTTGCAATATTGATAATTATAGCAACAACAGGAAGTATATTTGCTTATAACAAAAACAATATATCAAATAACACAGAGTCATACCTTTATAACGGCAGAAATATTGAATGTTTATATTATAATGCAACTGATTTTATTAATATTCCTGAATATGAAACAGCCCAAGATACGGGTACTATACGCGGATGTATAGTACCGCATCATTTAGTTGCAAAGGACTTGATTCATGAAGTTTTTCAAAATGTGAGCAAGAATAATAATAAAACAGTAGTATTGATTGGCCCCGACCACGAAAGTACCGATAAGGGCAAAATATTTACGACTTTAAACGATTGGCAGACACCAACAGGTATTCAAGAAACAGACAGTAAATTAACCAAAGAATTATTAAAATACAGCTTTGTAAAAGAAGATGATGACAAGTTAACAATAGAGCACTCAGCCTCAAGTATTATTCCTTTTATAAACTATTATCTGAAAGATGTAAAGGTAGTAACCTTGGTTTTGACAAAACAGGTGAAATTAGAGGATGTGGAGATATTAACGGATGAACTATATAAAAATGTAAACATGGACGAAACCCTATTTATAGCTTCTGTTGATTTTTCTCATTATTTAAATTTGGATGAAGCAAATAAAATGGATTTAATAAGCATGGAAGCAATACAAAATAATGATATGAACAAGCTCATGTCTTTTACCAATGATAATTTAGATTCACCAATATCTATCTTAACAATGATGAACATTATGGATAAAGCGGGTATTTCAAAAAAAACTGTACTAAGACACAGCAATTCAGAGCTTATATTAAAAAAGAATATAGAAGAAACAACCAGTTACATAACATATTTGTTTTGTAAATAAAATGTTGTTGTCTTTTTATATAATATCATATAAAATTAGCTTATTAATGCAGGAGGACGCTATGGAAAAATATTTAAAAAAATTTATAAGATTAGTAATAGGTCTTTATATATATGCTTTGGGGTTAGTTTTATGTATTTATGCGAATATAGGACTTGCTCCTTGGGATGCCTTTGCCATAGGTATCAGCAAAGTAACAGGAATATCTTACGGTAATGTATCAATTATTATAGGTATTGTAATTGTTATAGCATTGGCATTTTTGTTTAAGGAAAAAATCGGATTCGGAACAATTTTAAACGCAGTACTAATAGGAGCTTTTTCCGATTTAATTATAGCTTCAAAAATGATACCATATATGCAAAAATTTTTCCCCGGCGTATTAATGCTTATAGCAGGTCAAATTTTATCATGCATAGCATCTTATCTATATATCAGTGTGGGGCTTGGAGCGGGACCCAGGGATTCTTTAATGATTGGTTTAGGAAAAAAATTTCCTAATACTCCAATAGGTATAGTAAGGGGCTCCATTGAAGCAACTGTTTTGCTGATTGGTTGGCTTTTAGGAGCAAAGGTTGGGTTAGGAACGGTTAT
>DNNJ01000179.1 GCA_003487955.1 Clostridiales bacterium
TATTTGCCTTTAGATACTAAAATCGGGAAAAACACTTTTTCTGCAGCACGACCTTGATGAACCGGCTGAATAATTTTGTATCCGAATATGTCCTGTCCGGCTTCAATAAGCTTGAAATAACTCTTTCCGCCGGCATATGATTCATCACCAAGCATTACTCCTGCCCATTGGTCTGAGCTCATAGCATTTGTGCCGCTGTCTGTCAATAAATCGATGTATACGTCTTCCGCTTTTAGGTTAAACATATTATAATTTGCCTCTTTAATCTTTTGCTCCCTCTCTTGGCGAGATAACATTTTAAGCGGCTCTACCATCTTAATTCTAAACGGTTCTGCAACATACTTAACATCCATATTGTTTTCTCCTTTTTAATTGTTAGAAAATTCTTAACTATAATTTATCATTTTAATAATATATTTGCAACATATAATTAACTTAATTCACGGATTCCGGGGATGAAGCATTAAATTAAAGATTTAAATCACTTGTAATATTTTGTCAAATATTGTAGTATAATTAATAAACGTTTTTATATAATAAAGTTCTTAGTTGAATGAGGTTATTATGCAAAAGGTTTTCCCTTTACTTATTATATTAATTATCATTTTCTCTATTTTGTCACCATGTTATGATGCAGGAGAAATTGATTGGACAGAAGATGCGGTTGATTTTATAAACAAGCATCCTGTTAAAAAGCTTGGTGTGGATTCCGGGTTGGTTCCATTTGAATCTATTGATATAGATAGTGAATATAAGGGTATCGCTGCAGATTATATTTCATTGATCAGTGAGAAAACCGGCATACAATTTGAAGTTGTAAAAGGATTTTATTTCCTTGTTTTTTTTGCGGCTGTTGTTATGGCAGTTTCATTTTACTGGATAATCCGCTTGAAAAAAGAAATACAAAAAAGGGAGCTTATTCAAATTGAATTACAGCATTTATATGAACAAAGGCTCCATGAGCAGAGTTTAACAGTCGATGTAGTAGAGGAGTCTTTGAAGGAGAGTGAGCGCAGTAAATCAGTACTGCTTTCCCATCTTCCGGGGTTGGCATATAGATGCAATTATGACCGGGATTGGACGATGCAGTATGTTTCGGCGGGATGTTTTAATCTAACCGGATATACACCTGAAAACCTGATAAATAACAAAGACCTGTCTTATAACGACTTAATCGCACCTGAGTATCGCAAGCCTCTTTGGAAAGAATGGAAGCGTATCTTAGCTAAGAAGTTACCTTTTAAATATGAATATAAGATAATGACAGCCCAGGGAGAACGGAAATGGGTTCTTGAGATGGGACAAGGAGTTTATGATAATGAAGGCGAAGTGGAAGCTCTTGAAGGAATTGTTCTTGATATTTCAGATCGAAAGGAATTTGAGGATAACCTTAAATTTATTAGTGAACATGATACATGGACAGGACTGTATAATCGCAGATATTTAGAAAATCTTTTAGCTCATGATGCACAAATGCAGTCAACGGACAAAAGAGTTGTTATCAGTATTAATTTAAGCAGGATACATTCATTAAGTTTGTCTTATGGATTTCATTATAGTATGGAAGTGATTAAAAAAGCTGCAAATGCTCTTAAGAAGCATTGTACCGTTGAGAGACAATTATATTATCCATATGAAAATCGTTTTGTTTTCTATATAAAAAATTATAAGGATATAAATGAATTAACGGAATTTTGTGAGGATGTTATCAGTACATTGGAATCAGTTCTAAGCATAGAAAGAATCGGCGGAGGTATCGGGATTGTCGAAATAGACGAAGATAATAAAGATGACATTCAGCTATTGTTAAAGAATCTTCTGATTGCATCTGAAAAAGCAATAGGCTTGTATGACAAAGAATTTGGATTTTGTTTTTTTAATACAGATATGGAAGCGGAAATAATCCGCAAAGAAGAGATAAAATATGAGCTTGCTCAAATTGAAGCAGATGAAAATTATGATGGTATATTTATGCAATTTCAGCCTATTCTTGATATTAAGTCAAACAGAATATCAGATTTTGAAGCTTTAGTCAGGATAAAAAGCAACACGCAAGATTTGTTAATGCCCTTGGAGTTTATTCCTATAGCTGAAGAAACAAAGCTCATTATTCCTTTAGGCTATAAAATTTTTGTTCAGGCATTTAAATTCCTAAACAAGTTGAAGGAAAACGGATATGTTAATATTAACGTATCAATAAACATTTCTGTAGTACAGCTGGTAGAGGATAATTTTATTAAAAATCTTTTTGAGCTGATAGATGAAATGCAGGTTAATCCTGCAAATATTATCCTTGAGATTACAGAATCAATGTTTGCTATGGACTATTATGAAATAAATGGTATTTTAGGCATACTGAAAAAGTTGGGGATAAAAATTGCCTTAGATGACTTTGGCACAGGTTATTCCTCATTAGCCAGGGAACGCGAGCTAAATGTCAATATAGTGAAAATTGATAAATACTTTAGTGATAAAATATTACTTGATTATAAGGAGTCTATAACAAATGACATTATATCAATGGCGCATAAGTTGGGTCACAGTGTAATAGCAGAAGGGGTAGAACACGAAGAGCAAAGACAATACTATGAAAATTGCGGATGCGACAAATTACAGGGATATTTGATTAGTGAGCCTCTTGATATAAATGCAGCAATTGAATTTCTTGAAAAACAATGAATCTATTGATATTACTATAAAAAGTTAAGAACGAGGACATTCCTTTAAAAGCTATCCCATATAGAATTACCAGACTTTGAAGGGGTGTTCCTATTCCATTATTAAAGGTGTGTCCTCATAACACTGATAGTCCTTTCTTGATACACTTGTTATCCTTGAATATTTAATTTAATTCTTAATTTTTCAAGCATGTCTTTTGTCATGGCATCTAAGTCATATTTCGGATTCCAATCCCATTCTTCTTTAGCATCAGAATCATCTAAAGAATTAGGCCATGAATCTGCTATTTCTTGTCTTACAGGATCAACATCATATTCAAGCTTAAATTCAGGTATAAATTTTCTTATGGATGCTGATAGCATTTCAGGTTCAAAACTCATGGCAGAAACGTTAAAGGCATTACGGTGTTTTAGTCTGTCCGGAGCTGCTTCTATTAAGTCAATGATTGCTCTTAATGCATCCGGCATATACATCATATCCATATAGGTTCCCTTTTGAATAAAGCTTGAGTATTTTTTACTTTTCAAGGCTTCATAGTATATATGAACTGCATAATCCGTTGTTCCTCCTCCGGGCAGCGTAGCGTATGAAATAAGTCCTGGGAAACGAACACCTCTTGTGTCAACACCGAACTTTTTATAGTAATAGTCACATAATAATTCACCGGCGACCTTAGTTACTCCGTACATGGTGGTTGGTCTTTGAATTGTATCCTGGGGAGTATTATCCTTTGGGGTTGAAGGTCCAAAGGCAGCAATGGATGATGGTGTGAATACCATGCAGTTTTTTTCTTTAGCAATTCCTAAAATGTTGTACAGACCGTTCATATTTATGTTCCAACATTGCTGAGGATCTTTTTCTCCTGTGGCAGATAGTATGGCAGCAAGGTTTACAATTGTGTTTATTTTATATTTATCTACTGCTGATGCCAATGTTTCAGGGTCATTCACATCAATGACTTCAAATGGACCGGATTCAATAAGTTTCTCATGTCCTTCCTTTATTCTTCTGCTGCTTGCTACTACATTGTCTGAACCGTAAATCCTTCGCATTTCTTCAGTTAATTCGGAGCCTATTTGTCCCAATGCTCCTGTTATTAAAATTTTTCTCAATTTTTTACCTCCCATAAATTGACTATGTGCAACTATGTATTTACATATATATGATAACATAAAATTTGAAAAATATAAACAAAAGTTTTACTATTTTATTCAACAAAAAACAAGAATTGTCTTTAGATAGAGGACATTTTTGTCTGGTTAATTACTATGAGGTTAATATTCATAATTGATATTGGTTGAAGAAAATGTTATTATCGAATAAATAAAATTACTATGAATGAAACTTAGCGGAATTCCAAGGTCCGTCCCCAAAGTTCCCCAAAGTTCCACACCTGTAGAAGGAGAGATATGAATAAGAAAAATTATGAGCTGTCAGTACAATTGCGCCATGAATTACATGAACATCCGGAGCTTTCCAATAGTGAAGAATGGACAAAAAAACATTTGATTCAGTTTTTAAAAGAACATACAAATTTGGAAATAGTGGACAGAGGCCGCTGGTTCTATGCTGTATATAAAGCAGCTCCCGGAAAGAAAAACATAGCATTTCGTGCAGATTTTGATGCGGTCCCGATAGATGAATATATAGATATTCCCTACGGGTCTAATATTCATGGTATTTCACACAAATGCGGACATGACGGGCATTCGGCATCATTGGCAGGCTTTGCGCTGGAAATTGATCAATATGGGGCTGAAAATAATGTCTACTTTTTATTTCAGCATGCTGAAGAAACCGGAGATGGAGCAAAAGAAGCAGCTGTATTTATAACAGAAAATAATATTGATGAAATATATGCGTATCATAATATGAGCGGTGTACCGTATAAAGCTGTTGCTGTGAAAAACGGAGTCAGTTTTTGTGCTTCAAAGGGTATGATAATACATATGCAAGGTATGCCTTCACATGCAAGCATGCCGGAGAAGGGAAAAAATCCAGCCTTTGCTATTGCAAATATAATAAGTGCTGTTCCTGAATATACTTCACCTGATAAATATAAAGGAATGGTTCTATGCACTGTAATACAAGCAGCTGTAGGGGAGAGAGCTTTTGGTACAAGTGCAAGCAAGGGTGAGCTGTTACTGACTATCCGCGCTTTATATGAAGAAGAAATGTATATGCTGCAGAAAAAAATTGAGGAGCTGTCGAAGGAAGAAGCAGAAAAGTACGGATTAAAGGTAAGTTTCGAGTACGTTGATGTTTTCCCCGAAACGTATAATCATGCTGAAAGTGTTGATAAAATCAGAAAGGCAGCAAAAAATAAAGGATACGAATTGATAGAAATGAAGCATGCAATCAGAAGCTCAGAGGATTTTGGATATTACACAAAATTAACCAAGGGTGCAATCTTTTTAATCGGGAATGGAGAAGATTACCCGGCTGTTCACATTAACAAATATGATTTCAGGGATGAACTGATAGAAATTGCCGCAGACTTATTTAGGGAAATATTGCTGCATTAAATAAGTAACTATGCGGTAACAAGTGACATAGGAGAAAAATTATATGAAAAGTATAAAGGATGTTTGCAAAGAACTTATATGCATAATTAATTATCCTCATATTTCAGAGACTTTGTTAAAGGATATAAAAGGACCTGTATTGCTGCATATAAGCGATACGCCTTCAGAAATCTACAATGGTATTTTTAAAATAATAGATATTCTGAAGCCTCAATATATAATACATACTGGTGACTTGGTGGATAATATTAAGTTAGAGGTTCATAAAGACAGAGTCAACAGCTATTGCAATAGAGTCGAAGAACTCGTCGAAGGCTTGGAGAAGAATGACACTAAAGTTTATTATTTTATGGGTAATCATGATAATTACGAAGCTATATGCCAATTTACAAAGAATGGTACAATTTTAGAAGAAGGGCTCTTGAAAATAGGAGATTGCAGCTTTACAGCGGGGCATTACCACAAAGAATATTCATGTAAAGCAGATTTTAATCTTTATGGTCATAGTTTTGAACCTGGTCATTACAAAAAAGATGGTACAATTGGTTTAAACGGTGTATTAAATATTAATATAATTGATTTGTCCAATAAACGGGTATTTCATATAAATTATCCTAATTGTACAAATCGTTTAAGACGTATGGAATCAAAGAAAATGGGTTTATAAAAAGGGGGATATTATGCTTTTATTCAGGATTGGACCTAGGCATTTGTTTTTAAGAACTGAAAATATCGAAGAAGTTACAAATTTTTTAGTGACGGGTCTTAATGGGGAAGTTGTGGATTTTTGGCAGGGGTTTGAAAAAGCATCGGAAAATTGCACCATTTGTTATATAACAGATATTAATCTCGAAAAAACCTATGTAGAGGATGCAAAGAAAATCGTTCTTGTTAATAAAGCTTCTTCGTCTATACTCTGTTCAATTATTGGCAGTAAAGTATGCAGACTGCTGCAAAAGGTCGATATGGGACCTGCATCGATTGTAATGCGTGTTGCAGGTGATGAAAAAAAGATAGCAGATAAAATAAAGGAAATTTTAGGCGGTCAAGAAGTTGATTGGATAGAAGGCATCGGGATTGGCGAGAAGGATGATACTATAATTGCTTTTACAAGAAAGGTACTTAGCGGACCGGTTGCAGATTTTTTGGATACTAAGCTGTTAATTGCAAGACCGATTAGAGAAGTTCAAGAAAGATTGCGATTGGAGGGATTGAGATTAATCACCCAAAGCTTAGATGACAGTCAGTGGTATGAGCTTAGAATTAATATATACGATTCCTATGGAAATTATCAGAAACATTATGAAAGATTAATGTTTGTATTGTCAAAGTTGGAAATAGGCATGGTATTAGGAGAAAGCTGGACTAAGGACTTTGCAGTTATTCTTTATTCGGTATTGACATACCAGGTGAGATTGTTTACATTTTATACACCTGTAGAAGTTAAGAAGATTTTAATGGCATTGGAATATACGGTAGAGGGCAAAAGGCTGGTTGACTTTGACCTTTACTATAAAAATAAAAAAGTATACTGGTACGAAGTTAATAAGAATAGAGGAAAAGGAAAAGAGAAGCTTGATGAAGCTAAGCTTTACAGGCAAGACCTTTATAAAAAGCTGAATCCCTCGGATATTGAAACCTTAGAAGCAATGGAAAAATCCATATGACAAGGGACGGGGGAGCCGTCATATTGTATTGTTAAGTTGGAACATTTCTTCAATCAGTGCGTCTAAGGATTATAAGAGGTGGTTATTATGAACAGAAAGTTGATTTTCTTTATAGTATTGCTTGTTTTAACGATCATAATCGTTGCTGTAGTAAATAAATTTATAATAAATAACGACGGAAGTATTGAAGAAGTATCCTTCAATGCAACTGTACTTGAGAACAACGGCAATTCTATATTGGTTAAACCGGAAGAAGGCTCACCGGAGCTTAATTCAAGCGATAAAATTGTTGTGAGGGTTCCTGTAGATAATGCTGTTCTAAAGGAGCTATCGGAATTTACCGAAGGCAGCAAAGTAAAAATTACTTATAACGGAATGATTATGGAAAGTTATCCTGCACAAATAAATGCCTATAACGTTGAGTTCTCAAAATAAAATTTTAGGGACGGTTCTTTCGTTCTCCTCCTCATTATGTGGAGGGTATCGATTAAATTCGGAGGTGGGGAGTTATGGTATTCAATAAGAAAACCATTACATTGAAAAATGGTGAAGTATGTGTATTAAGAAGTCCTGAAGCTAAAGATGCAGAGATAATGCTTGAGTATTTAAAGAAGACAGCAGCTGAGACGGATTTTTTGCTGCGTTATCCTGAAGAAGTAATAATGACGATTGAAGAAGAAGTAGACTTTATAAATTCATTAAGGGAAGCTCCAAGAGATATATTGATTTGCGCATTCATTAACGATAAGCTTGTTGGCACAACACACTTAAGCGCTATTGGAGAACGGTTTAAAATATCTCATAGAGCATCTTTCGGAATAGCAGTTTTAAAGGAATCATGGCACATCGGAATAGGAAATGCTCTAATAACTGAAATATTAAAAATTGCAGAGGATACCGGGTTCGAACTGGTTGAGTTAGAGGTTGCAAGTCCAAATTACAATGCAATAGAATTATATAAGAAATTTGGATTTAAAATAT
>DNNJ01000347.1:0-132 GCA_003487955.1 Clostridiales bacterium
AACAGCAGTAACAGCATCCAGTAAATCACTTCTTATAAGCACAATATCTGCTGATTCTATGGCTACATCCGTTCCTGCACCTATGGCTATGCCTACATCGGCTCTTGCGAGTGCCGGAGCATCGTTTATACC
>DNNJ01000347.1:460-1677 GCA_003487955.1 Clostridiales bacterium
TGTTTTCTTATTGCTTCGGCAGTCTTCTTGTTGTCTCCCGTAAGCATTACAACCTCTATACCCATTGCTTCAAATTCTTTAATTGCCGCCTCACTGGTAGGTTTAACAACATCAGCTACTGATATTATACCTAACACATTGTTTTCATCTGCAAAATATAAAGGCGTTTTTCCTTCATCTGCAAATTTCGTGCTTTTTTCTTCAAAGTTTTTAATATTTATTTTTTGCTCATTTATTAAGCGCAAGTTGCCAAGATAGTATTTCTTGTTGTTAACCACAGCTCTTAACCCTTGACCGGGAATTGCTTCAAAATTTTCTACATCATACAGCTCTAAATTTAATTCCTTGGCTTCTTCAACTATTGCATCAGCTAAAGGATGCTCTGAACCCTTTTCTGCAGATGCTGCTATTTTTAACATTTCAGTTTCATCAATCCCATCAGCAACAAGGTCCGTAACCCTTGGCTTGCCTTCTGTTATTGTTCCCGTCTTATCCATTACCACTGTCTGCACATGATGAGCTATTTCCAATGCTTCAGCTGATTTAATAAGAATTCCGTTTTCTGCGCCCTTTCCTGTACCAACCATTATAGCAGTTGGTGTTGCAAGACCTAATGCACAAGGACAAGAAATAACCAAGACAGCTATTCCTATTGAAAGAGCGAATTCAAAATCTGCTCCTAATATCAACCATACTATTGTTGCCAAAACGGCTATGACTATTACTATAGGAACAAATATACCGCTTATTTTATCAGCCATCTTTGATATGGGAGCTTTCGAAGAGCTTGCTTCCTCAACCAGCTTAATTATTTGAGCTAAAGTAGTGTCATCTCCTACCTTCTCTGCTTCAAATTTAAAGAAACCGGATTTATTAATACTTGCGCCTACTACTTTGTCTCCAATCTTCTTTTCAACAGGCATGCTTTCACCTGTCAGCATAGATTCATCTATTGATGAATTACCGAATACGATTTTGCCGTCAACAGGTACCGATTGTCCCGGCTTAACAATTATAATATCTCCCTTTACAACATCTTCGACCGGAATTTCCATTTCAATTCCGATTCTTTCAACCAATGCAGTCTTTGGTGATAAATCTATAAGTTTTTTTATAGCATCTGAAGTCCTTCCCTTTGCTCTTGCTTCCAAGAATTTACCCAATGTGATTAAGGCTAAAACAACGGCAGCAGATTCAAAATATAAGTCCATTGAAAA
>DNNJ01000347.1:1898-7720 GCA_003487955.1 Clostridiales bacterium
TGCATTACCATGTCCATATCCATATGACCAAGACCATAGCCTATTTTATATATGGCATAAACTCCGTATGCTGCAGCTGCAGACGTGCCTATGGCAATCAATGAATCCATATTGGGTGAGCCCTTGAACAAGGTTTTAAATCCAACCTTGTAATATTTATTGTTAACAATCATTACGGGAAGACAGAGTAAAAACTGTGTAAAAGCAAAAATTAAAGCATTTTCCGTGCCGTGGAATATACCGGGCAAAGGCCAGTTAAGCATATGTCCCATGGAAATATAAAATAACGGTACAGCAAATATCAATGATATAATTACTCTTTTTTTCATTTCTTTGATTTCTGAGCTATCATCTTTTGCATTTGTGCTTACTTCTGCCTTTTTTCCCATAACAGATGAAGCACCGTATCCCGTATCTTCAACAACCTTAATTATATCCCTGTCGCTTAATACCGATTCATCATATTTTACCGTCATGCTGTTAGTTAGCAAATTTACATTTGCTTCTTGAATGCCGTCGGTCTTATTTATATTTTTTTCTATTCTTGCAGAGCATGCAGAGCAAGTCATGCCTGTTATGTCAAATTTTTGTGTTTTCATGAGTGTCACTCCTTTTTATTTAGAGACCTTGTTGATTATTGAAATTATTTCATCAATTTTTTCATCTTCATTTCCTTCATTAAAAGCATCCTTTACGCACATATGCAAATGCGCCTTCAATATTTCATTGTTTGCCTTTTTAAGTATTGATTGGACTGCCAATATTTGATTTGAAATATCCACGCAATACCTGTCCTCATCAACCATCTTGGAAATACCTTCAATTTGTCCCGCTGCAGTTTTTAACAATCTATTAATTTTATCTTTATCAGCTTTCATTATTTCACCTCTCTTTAATACTACCCCCCTGGGGGGTGTCTTTATAATAAACCATCTTGTTTCATATGTCAAGAGAAAAAAACAGAATACTTACATTTTTAATTATACCCTCAATAGCCTAATATAAATCTAAATATTCGGCATATAGTATATTAATTGAAAATTTTGAGGTGAGGTATGAAAAAGGAAAAGATTATTATCGGTACATTGATATTAACTATAGCCACTACTTCTGTACGCTTTGTGGGCATGTTTTTCAGGATATATTTAGCCAACATCATAGGGTCGGAAGGAATGGGTTTATATCAATTGATTCTTTCCTTTTTCTTTCTCATGGTCACTCTTGCAACTTCAGGAATAAGAGTTGCTATTTCGAAACTTATTTCAGAACAGATTGCTTTGGGAAATTATTCAAATGCCAAGAAGGTTCTCCGCCAATCAATAGGTATTTCTATTTTCACAGGCTTTGCAGCAGGAGCTGTACTTTATTACTTTGCTGATTATATAGGCTCACATATTTTAAATGATAGCAGGACGGTATTGGCATTGCTGTACTTGGCTCCAAGTCTTCCCATAATGGCAATTTCAAACTGCTACAAAGGTTATTTTTATGCCTTGGGTAAGGTCACTCAACCGTCAGTTATACAAATGACTGAGCAATTTGTAAGAGTATTTTTGATAATTTATTTAATGGATACTTTCCTTCCTAAGGGATTGGAATACGGATGTGCTGCAGTAGCCATAGGTATGACGGCAGAAGAAATATTTGCTTTATTTGTTATTTGGTTTTTCTATATATTTGACAAAAAACCTTATTCGAATAAGACACAGAAAAAGGCTGACAATATGATTTTTAAAATCCTCCATATTTCAGTTCCTATTTCTGCCACATCTTATATAAACTCAATATTAAGAACAGTTGAAAATACATTAATTCCGGCAAGACTTTTATTGTACGGTTTATCTTCTGAAACAGCTATAAGCCTCTATGGTATGATTAAGGGAATGGTGCTTCCATTGTTGTTCTTTCCTTCTTCAATATTGACATCTCTTTCATCCTTGTTGATTCCTGCAGTGGCAGGAGATAATGCGCTTGCTAATGAAAAAAGCGTTTCAAGAACATTGTCCCAAGTAATCCATTTTACAACTATTTCAGGAGTATTGGTGGTAGCAGTATTTGTATCATTCCCCAATGAAATAGCCATGGCTGTTTACAATGACCGCCAAGTAGGTCTCATGATAAAATTAATATCATATGTATGCCCATTCATGTATTTAAACATGGTTATATCATCAATGCTCAATGCTCTTGGTGAACAGGTAAGCTCTTTTGTAGTTAATATTATTGAATCCGTGTTAAAAATTTTTATCATATATGTATTTGTGCCTGTTTACGGATTCAATGCATATTTGTTTGCACTGTTTATAACTACAATACTTAATACAATTTTATATTTGTTTAGATTATTACAGGTATCAAGCATTGTTTTCGATATTTCCGACTGGATTTTTAAACCCATTGCTGCTGCTGTGATTGCGGGAATATTATCTAAGTATTCATACTTTTTGTTTGTCCAAACTTCCCACCATATTATTTCTTTGGTTTCGTCAATATGCATATTATGCCTCATATATTTAATGGGATTAATTGCTTTTAAAAGTATCCGGCTTGATTCCATAAATGATTTAAAAAGATATGTATTTAAATAATACTATAATGAAATCACATATACCTGTCTTTTAATACATCAATACTGATGTGCTTCGATTATTTATAATGTATATTTATTAAATATTTCACTATCCCTATATTTTACTATTTAATTCATAAAAAGCTCTTTTGTTTTATCTTTCGTTTATTTAATTAAACTTTATTATATCTTTACCTTTTTTATTTTGAGATATTAAACTCAAGTTGCTTAGTAACCGGTTTATGAGCAACATAATCCCTAGTTATAATATTATATTTTTACATAATTATATTATTTACATATATTACCACTAAAAAAATCAAAAATTCCTATTGCATATTTAAAACAATAGTCATATAATCATCCATAAATTATAATTTATAAAGGGGAAGTTCAATGATAAAAGCAGGCATTATAGGTTCAACAGGTTATGCAGGTCAGGAGTTGGTAAGACTTTTGATAAATCATAAGTCTGCAGAAATAAAATGGTTTGGATCAAAAAGTTACATCAATAAAAATTTCAGTGACGTATATCAAAACTTTTTTAAAATTATTAGTGATAAATGTCTTGATGACAATATGGAGAAATTAGCTGAAGAGGTAGATGTAATATTTACAGCAACTCCCCAGGGTTTTTGTTCCTCTTTGATTAACGAAGAAATATTGTCCAAGGCAAAGGTCATAGATTTAAGTGCTGATTTCAGAATCAAAGATGTGGATGTTTATGAAGAATGGTATGAACTTAAGCATAAAAGTCCTCAGTTTTTAAAATCATCTGCTTATGGTTTATGTGAAATTAACAGAGAGCTAATAAAAAATTCAAACTTGGTTGCAAATCCGGGATGTTATCCAACGTGTACCGTGCTTTCAGTTTATCCCTTGCTAAAGGAGGGTTTAATAGATGAAAACAGCATAATTGTTGATGCAAAATCAGGAGCATCCGGAACAGGCAGAAGTGCCAAAACAGACAATTTGTTTTGCGAAATAAATGAAAACATTAAAGCTTACGGGGTAACCAACCACCGGCATACCCCCGAGATAGAGGAGCAGATGTCCTATGCAGCAGGAAAGACCGTAAAAATCAATTTTACTCCTCACTTAATTCCTATGAACCGGGGAATTTTAACGACAATATATGCTTCTTTAAAAAATGAACAGACATATGAAGAAATTAGCTCAGTCTATGACAAATATTACAGCGGCGAAAGATTCATAAGAATATTGGACAAGGATGTTTTGCCTCAAACCAGATGGGTTAAAGGAAGCAATTTTACGGATATTAATTTTAAAATAGATTCAAGAACCAACCGGATAATTATCATTGCTGCAATTGATAATTTGATTAAAGGAGCTGCCGGACAAGCAGTTCAGAATATGAATATAATGTTTAAAATAGAAGAAACAACAGGGCTTATGCAAGTCCCCGTGTTTCCATAAGAGAGGTGCTTTATGAAAATAATAGAAGGCGGAATAGCTGCCGCAAAAGGATTTTATGCTGCAGGCCTATTCACAGGAATCAAAAATAAAAGAAAAGATATGGCATTGGTGTACAGCAAGGTTCCCTGCAAAGCTGCAGGAACATTTACTACAAACTTAGTAAAGGGGGCACCTGTAAAATATGATATGGAAATGGTAAAACTATCTCCATATGCACAGGCAATTGTTGTTAACAGCGGTGTAGCAAATACATGCACAGGCAAAACAGGCATGGAATACTGCAGACAAATGGCTGAAGCAGTTTCCACGAACCTGAATATCCCGCAAGATTCAGTGCTTGTGGCATCAACAGGTATAATCGGGAAACAGCTTCCAATGGATAAAATACTTTGGGGCATTGAAAACCTCGCACCAATTTTGGGAAACTCCCCGGAAGACGGGACATCAGCCGCAGAGGCTATTATGACAACAGACACAAAGAAAAAAGAAATAGCCATTGAATTTGAAATAGGAGGCAAGACTGTTGTTATGGGAGGTATGTGCAAGGGTTCCGGAATGATACATCCAAACATGTGTACCATGCTTGGCTTCATAACAACCGATATTTCCATTTCAAAGGAATTACTTCAGGAAGCTCTTTGCACAAACGTACAAGATACCTACAACATGATTTCGGTTGACGGTGATACCTCCACTAATGATACAGTCCTGCTGCTTGCTGACGGCATGGCTGGAAATCCTGAAATAACAGAAAGGAATGATGATTATTATAAATTTTTAGAAGCACTTAATTATATTAATACTTACTTTTCAAAAAGAATTGCTGAAGACGGAGAAGGAGCAACTTCATTATTGGAAGTAAATGTCATCAATGCAGATTGTAAGGAGCAAGCCAAGAAGCTCAGTAAATCCATAGTTTCCTCCAACTTGACAAAAGCTGCAATGTTCGGGCACGACTTAAACTGGGGAAGAATACTATGTGCCATGGGTTATGCAGGAGCAAATTTCAATCCTGATACAGTGGATTTATATTTTGAAAGCAATGCAGGAAAAATTAAGCTGATAGAAAATGGAGTTGAGGCTTCCTTCAATATGGAGCTTGCTAAGGATATTTTTTCAGAGTCAGAAGTGATAATCACGGCTGATATAAAAATGGGAAACGAAAAAGCTACTGCATGGGGCTGTGATTTGACCTATGATTATGTAAAAATCAATGCAGAGTACAGTTCATAAATATAGGAGATAAGAAAATGAATGATAAAATAATGGTTGTCAAGTATGGCGGAAGCGCCATGGTTGACAATGACATAAAAAAAAGCGTTATAGATGACTTGGTAAAGCTTAAACACTCAGGCTATAAATTAATAATAGTTCACGGCGGCGGCAATGAAATAAATAATTGGGTTAAAAAATTAGGAATTACCAATAAATTTATTAACGGTCTGAGAATTACAGATGAAAAAACAATGGAAGTCGCAGAGATGGCGCTCAGTAAAATAAACAAAGAATTAGTTCAGATTACAGAAAAATCAGGATTAAGATCAGTCGGCATAAGCGGCAAGGACGGCAGCACCATCAAGGTTGAAAAAAGGTATGAAAACAATATGGATATTGGGTATGTAGGCAAAATTAAAAGCATAGAAACCTCATTAATGAATGTACTTTTAGATAATGATTATACTCCGATTATAAGCCCTATCGGTATTGATGATAATTATGTTCAATACAACATCAATGCAGATGATGTTGCCTGCTCAGTTGCCAAAGCCGTAAAAGCAGATAAGCTTGTTTTTCTTACAGGGATTCAAGGTGTATG
>DNNJ01000068.1:0-2375 GCA_003487955.1 Clostridiales bacterium
GTTATTTTTGTATAAGCCGGATTAACTAAGATATGTTCTCCTTTTTCGTCTACAACGCTTATTGCATCCTGTGCTGCAAGAAATACTGCCTCTAACAAACCTTGATAATCCATGCTGTTAAAATTTATTTTTTGCATCTCTTATTCCTCTTCCTGAGGTTCTAAAATTTCTAAAATTACGGTATCTTTGCTTAATGCAATTTCCTTGAAAGTAAATTCAGAAACGCATTCTAATTTAACAGTATTTTTACCGGTAACTGTCTCAGATAAATCTAAAGTTAAAATTAAATCATCTTTTTCCAGTGAATTAACTAAAGTTGAAGTTCCCCATACGGTAACCGTAATTTCTTCTTCTGTTTCTTCAAGTATTACATCACTGTTTTCACTTTTGTTAATAAACTGAATTTCATCATAGCTGTACGTAAGTTCTCTTTCAATAATTTTTTCAACCACGGCATTTACAACAGGTATGGTTTCCATGTCGATAAATACCAAACCCTCTGAATTTAAAATGTTTCTGGTTAAAAGTATATTGTTGTATGCACCGGTAATATCAAGCTCTTCTAATGTAAGCCCCTTAATTGTATCTAAAACATCCTGCTCCGCCGCTATCCTGACTCTTTGAGGTTTTACGGTTACATCAACCAGTTCATAGCCTTCTTCAGGAACTCCCACAACTGTCGGCTCAAGTGCTACGTTTTTAGTCGGATATATAGGTACTGTAACTTTTACATTTCTTATCGGAGCAGACAAGAATATTTCAGTGTCGGTATCGTCATAAATTCTTACAGGAACAGTTTTAATTACATCATCCATAGCACCGTCTATATTTATTGTAGCCACTGCTTTATCAGCTGAATTTACAACACTTCTTGGTCCTGTTATTTTTACGGATGATGGATTAGGCACTGTTTGTGCCCTGTAATAGTTATTAGCATGTACTCCATCAAATTGAACTGAAACATCCATAACCTTAGATATTACTGCTTCTATATTGCATGCTATTTGCGAAGGATAAACACTTACCACATCAACACCGCTCGGACCGATAACCTCTACCTTTGCATTTGATACTCCTTCTTTAAAACCCAAAACATCTATATAGGCAGAAAAATCTCTGCTGCTTATACTATTTAATTGTTCAGTTAATCCTGTTGCTTTTACAGTTACAGTAATATTCTCCTTTTCTTGCATCATTACAAGATTTGAATTTTCCAGGGCAGATAAGTTTCTTATTGTTACAGATACATTTGGATATGAATCTTCAAGAGTTTGATTGGTTACAAGCATTACAATCATCCATAGAACAACGGCAACAACAAGACAGGCAATCTGAATTGCTAATTTATCGTTTTTTATCTTCATTTCGGTTTCTCCACTTATCTATAATATTTATCTTTTCATTTTCAATATAAATACCCGACAACAATGTTTCAATTTCTTCATTTTGAATATTCCTGTAAAGTCTTCCTTCCACAGCATAAGAAATATATCCTGTTTCCTCTGAAACTATCAAGGCTATTGAATCTGACCTTTCAGTCATTCCTATTGCAGCCCTATGTCTTGTCCCTATATCTTTGCTGAGGAGATTGTTTTCGGTAAGAGGCAAAAAACATCCTGCCGCTTTAATGATATAATCCTTTATAATAACGGCTCCATCATGAAGCGGAGTGTTTGGAATAAAAATATTTATCAGCAGTCCGCTGGAAATATTTGCATTTATTATAGTTCCGCTTTCTATTATATCATTTAGACCAATCTGCTTTTCAAAGACTATTAAAGCTCCTATTTTTTGTCTTGAAAGAGAAGTTGTTGCAGATATGATTTCTTTAATAATTACTCTTGAAGTTTCGTTAGTCTTTTCAACATTTGATAAGGTAAATGAGGTTCTCCCCAAATATTCAAGGGCTTTTCTGATTTCAGGCTGAAAAACTATAACCAATGCAATTAATCCAACCTGAAATGTATTGCTTAAAATAAATTCCACCATGAATAAATCAAATATACTGGATATGGGAATTAATGCAACCAAAAGTACAATTCCCTTAACTAATTGCTTTGCCCTCATATCTCTAATGAGAATATATCCGCGATATAGAACATAATAAACAATACCAATATCTACTATGGTATTTAAACTGATATTTGAAATAATTAATCTCATACGATCCATTAATTCCATAACCATCCCCCACACTATTCAGCGTTCATTTGTGCCATTGTATCTGCATATGATCTGCTCATTCTTGCTTTTGAATCTTCATTTAATTCTGCACTTTCAATATAATCCATTATCGGATAAACAATATGCTCTGCAGTGCCGTTTTCTTTAACACCCTTATAAACCCATATTGGTATATAATTAATATTTTCAAT
>DNNJ01000068.1:2653-5776 GCA_003487955.1 Clostridiales bacterium
TTGAAACGTGCTCTGTCATACCGTAAGGAATTAATGTTTCCACTCTTTGATTTGATATGAAATTACCCATGGAATATGCTACAAATTTTGTTTTGCCTTCATAATCTAATGCTTGTGTAGGCTGAATAACATGCGGATGGCTTCCAAGTATTATGTCTACACCTGACCTGAAAAGCATATCAGCCAAAATTTCCTGTCTTTGAGCTTGAATTCGTGAATATTCATCTCCCCAATGAAGGAATGCAATTATTACATCAGCATTTTGTTCCTTAGCATAGGCCGCATCCTCTTTCATTTTTGTTTGGTCAATGATGTTAACCATTGCATCCAAGTCTTCAGGACTAAGGACTGATTCAAGGCCGTTAACCATTTCCGTATATGACAAGAAAGCAAACTTTATGCCCTTTACGTCCTTGATTAAGACCCTTGTTTCAGGCTTTTCTTTGAAGGTTCCGATTGGCTCCATTCCTCTAATTTTAATTTGCTCTATCGTTCTTATAATACCTGCTTTTCTCGTATCAAGGCTATGATTATTAGCAGTTGACAATATGTCAAAGCCTGCATTTTTTATAGCATCCAATGCTTCATCCGGAGCATTGAACAAGGGATATCCTTGATATGCGTATATTTCATTTCCAGCAGTTGTTCCTTCAAAATTAGCAATTGCTATATCTGCTTCCCGGATAATATCTCTTATAGCTTTAAAAGAGTTTTTAAAATCATAGGTATTCGTTGTGTAATCATATGCTCCATCCAATTGTGAGGGATGAAACATTATGTCTCCTGTCGCTCTTATTCTTACCGAAACATCCGGTTCAGGCTGGTCTTCGGTAAGTTCATTTGAAGTTTCTTCTCCGGTTTCTTCTTCCATAGGCTCTTCTATAAGTGAGTCTTCATTCTTGCCGTCTTTACCAATGCCATTTACAACAAAAGAAGCTGCTAATACGCCGATTACTAGTACTAATGACCATGACATTAATTTAATTCTTTTTTTACGTCGTCTAACCTTTCTGTTCATATGCTACCTCTTTGAATAATTACATATTAATTCTATCTTACTATGAAAGATTTTGCAAGAAATTAAATATTAAAATTATATTACGCGTAAATTATATTACGACTCTTTGTAATTACAGTTCACCCATATAATAAGAGCTCACCCCTTGTCTCAGGTTTTCACTTGACGGGTGCCAGGTACCCGTCAATGGCACACGTCAAAAATTCTTAGGCTTTATTAATGCTTTTTTTCCATATCCGATTAGCTCATATCTGTTTTCTTTTTTTAAAGCCTTCAAAACTAACTCATAATTTTCTTTTTTGGAATATTGAAGCAAGGCTCTTTGCATTCTTCTTTCTTCTATGTCCTTTGGAACATACACTTCCTCATTGGTTAAGGGATTAAATCCTGTATAATACATGCATGTTGATAATGTTCCTGGTGTAGGATAAAAGTCCTGTACCTGCTCGGGAATATGACCCATATCCCTTATATATTCAGCAAGCTCAATGGAATCTTTTAATCGAGAGCCGGGATGTGATGATATGAAATATGGTACAATATATTGCTCCTTTTTTATCTTTCTATTTACATCATTAAACTTTTCTACAAACTTATTGTATGTTTTTATCGAAGGTTTCCCCATTAGTTTTAAAACCGATTCTGAAACATGCTCCGGAGCAGTTCTCAATTGTCCGCTTACATGGAATCTGCACAATTCTTCGATAAAGTCATCATTATTATCATATATTACATAATCATATCTTATGCCTGAGCGAATAAAAACTTTTTTGATACCCTCAGTGTTTCTGAGCTTCCTTAATAATTCTATATAATCCTTATGGTCTACCTGTAAATTTTTGCACTTTTGTGGAGTTAAGCATTCTTTGTTTATACATGCACCGTGTTGTTCTTGTTTTTTGCATGCTTTAATTCTAAAATTAGCGGTAGGACCTCCAACATCATGAATATATCCTTTAAAGTCTTTGTCTGTCTTCATCTTTTCTACTTCATTCAATATAGATTCATGACTTCTTTTTTGTATTATTCTTCCCTGATGGAAATTAAGGGAGCAAAAGCTGCAGCCTCCAAAGCATCCTCTGACACTTGTAATGCTGAATTTTATTTCATTAAATGCAGGTACTCCCAAATTATTATACATAGGATGGTAGTCCATTATATAATCCATATCATAAATATCATCTAATTCTTGCTCTGATAAAATTTCCATCGGGGGATTTTGAACCACATAGATTGTATCATACTGCTCCACCAAGGTCTTTGCACTCTTGGAGTCTGTATTTTCATATTGTATTTTAAAGCTTTCACCGAATTTTCTCTTTGAAAATACAACTTCATTATAGGTTGGTAAAAATATTGGAGCGTAAGGACGCTCTCTGTATTTTGTCTTATATACGGTTCCGTTAATAAATGTAATTTCTTCAATGGGAATACCTGATTCCAATGCTTCTGCAATTTCAATCAAAGCTTTTTCTCCCATGCCGTATACCAATAAATCCGCACCCGAATCCAATAAAACAGACCTTTTTACACTGTCGCTCCAATAATCATAGTGGCTTAATCTTCTTAAGCTTGCTTCAATACCTCCTATTATTATGGGTACATCCTTGTATGCCTCTCTTATTCGGTTGGAATATACTGTTACAGCCCTGTCAGGTCTTAAATTTGCTTTACCTCCCGGAGAATAAGCATCTGTGCGTCTTTTTTTCTTAAAAGTAGTATAATGATTAACCATTGAATCAATATTTCCGGAATTAACAAGAAAGGCAAGGTGCGGCTTTCCTAAGACCTTAAAAGAAGATAGGTCTTTCCAGTCAGGCTGGGGAATAATTCCCACTTTGTAACCAAATCTCTCCAATAGTCTTGACAAAACGGCAGCAGCAAATGAAGAATGATCAACATATGCATCGCCTGTCACGAATACAAAATCACATTCATCCCATCCTCTTTTTTTCATATCTTCTATATTAACGGGTAAAAAATCCATAATTCCTCCACAAAACCGTAGTAACCTTATTATACCATCTTGTATTTAAAAAAAACAATAAAAAAAGTTGCTGCGCAACTTCCGCCCCCCTTAATGGCAAGGACGTCCCGTCCTTTGC
>DNNJ01000068.1:5976-6598 GCA_003487955.1 Clostridiales bacterium
AACGGCAAGGACGTCCCGTCCTTTGCAATCCTCGTTTTTTATATAATAGGAAAGAGAACTTTCCTATTATATAAAAAAGCAGAAGACTATATATCTCCTGCCAAGGTATGTTTACATAATTATTTATTTGGGGACATTCCTCTGTCCCGCAGAGACTAACCCAAGTGCGGGGACATTCCTTCATGGGCTAACCCCAACGAATTACTTACCATGAAGGTGTGTCTCCCTTCCTTAAAAGAGGTGTGTCCCCATACCTTTTTACCTATGCTACTGTTACTTCTACTTCATCTCCGTTTTTAAGTCCTGCCGCATTTCCTTCTTCAATATCAATATGCATATCTAATGCATATGCATCATTTACCCTTATTAATACATTATCGAAAATAAGACCTCTTTGACCATTAACCTTTACTGATACTATATCCTTATCTTTAAGACCATATTTTTCAGCATCTCTTGTATGCATATGTATATGTCTTGCTGCAGCTATAGCACCTTTATCAATCTCCACTTCACCTTTAGGTCCCACAAGCTTAAGACCCGGTGTACCTTCTGTTTTTCCTGAATCCCTCACAGGAAGGTCGGTAATACCTAATGTAAATCCATCAGAAAAAGATAATTC
>DNNJ01000068.1:6604-6751 GCA_003487955.1 Clostridiales bacterium
GATACAATATCTTTATCCTTAAGTCCATATTTTTCCGCATCCGTTGTATGCATATGTAAATGTCTTGCTGCAGCTATGACACCTTTTTCAATCTCTACTTCACCCTTAGGCCCAACAATTTTAAGACCCGGTGTGCCTTCTGTTTTT
>DNNJ01000068.1:6942-8352 GCA_003487955.1 Clostridiales bacterium
CCGAACAGAATATCAATGTGTTCCTTGCTTAAATGAACATGTTTATTAGATAAACCAACTGTAACATTAAATCTCATAACATCCTCCGTAAAATTAATATATAGAAGAATTATAATATACAATAGTTAAAATTACAACAATAAAATTTATTTTGAATAAATTTAGTTTTTTACTTTATCATTGAGCCAGGTCTTCTTTACGTTTAGCAATTCTTGCCTTAGCATAGTAGCTAGTACTACCCAGGAAGAATCCCCAAAATAAACCTATACACATATGAGCCAATAATGACATATTTTTTAAAGTATTATCTAAAAATAAATAACGTGACATATAAGAAAATATCATAAGAATAGGGCTAAAGAATTTTCCAAATATAGTGAGTGTTTTACTCCTTTTTTCCTTAAAAGGTCTTAACAATAGCTTTTCAGCTATAAAAATACCATTTATAGCACAAGATATTTCAGCAAGATAGAACATATTTACAACCTCCTTTGCATATTATTGATACTCACAAATATTTCTATACCTAAACTAGTTGTAAATTACCTCTTAAGTAATCTATGCCATATATAAATACATATGTCAATACACTAATTTAAAGTTTATTTAATTATTCTCTTTCCTTAACAAATTTGAAAATTAGTTAAAGATTCAGCAACCACTTCACCCTGACATATGAAACCATTTGTAACCAAGATAGAACATATTTACAATCTCCTTTGCAAATTATTGGCAAGAAATAATATAATCGTATTGCGGATCAATAATCATTGTTCCTGACAAATCAAGTATACCCCATTTCATTTTGCCGGAGTCATTGACTATTGCAATGGGAGCATAACCATTTGAAAATGACCCCACAGAATAGTATTCAGGTTCGATAACCATATTTTCATCTTCGTCAATAAAACCCCAAAGAATTTCACTATCTTTTTCTATTGCCACGCCAAATAGTTTGTCTGTATTAGATATAACGTTGGAATATTTTAGCGAACCTATTTTAAGAGTATTAAGATTTATTTGTCCCCACATAAGTTTATTATTCTGCTTTATCCCATAGAATAGCCTATCATTCACTGGAGGCGTTAGAGCATCAAGATTATCAAGAATGGTAAAACCATCGCTGAGATTGATAATTTTACATTTAACATCCAAATCATGCCTGTATTTATAGCAAAGTATATCATTTTGAAGACCGATGGTTTCTATAAAATTGTTATCAAACTTATATATCTCTTTGCCATATGTATCAACTAAAACAGGGGTATTACTATTATTTTCAATAGCAATGTAAACATCTAAATAGATTAAAGTACAATCATCGTAGTAGTTGGATATACGAACATTATTTTCATTGATAAGATAATATAGATTTTTCAATTTCACTAATGCGGAATCGTGAATAAATGC
>DNNJ01000068.1:8564-15113 GCA_003487955.1 Clostridiales bacterium
ATGCCCCAGCCCAATCATATTGAAAATCTATGACGACTTCATTATTTTTGTTTATATATCCCCATTTTCCATTAAAGTTTACAGAGGCTCGCTCCTCAGAAAAATCAGTAGAGGCATCATACATAAGTGGAACAGCAACAGTAGCCCCAGTTTCATTAAGATATCCCCATTTTTTGTTTTTACATACACGATACATGTTCTCAGCTAATGTAGCAATATAATCGAAACTAATTTTCGATATACAGTTGTTACTACTATCGATGATCTTGAAACTACCATTATTTATGGCAATGAAATAGTTTTGGTCTTTGATAGTATCTTTGCCATTGCACGCTATTATAAATAATACTACAAAAATTAACAATAAAATTTTAATAGTTATACTTTTTCTCATAATATAAACACCTCATTCCCCCGCCCATGTTTGTGCGGGGGAAGTTTTAGAATAAATGAGACTAACTCCACGCATCGTACACAATCGATGTATCTGCATAACCAGTATAGTCCGAATTGAGATACCAATCTTGCACATATTTATGATAAAGTCCAGGCATTATATTATGCCCATATCTATATTCTTTCATATAGGAAGTTTTAGAATCGCTGCTATAAGCTATAGCAGCATCTAATAAAGAATGTGCTAAACCAAGCAATGTGCTGCCTGTCCAGAGAGTAAGACCAGCCGCAATAACAGTTACCGTAAGACTTCTTATCATGCTTGTAAATTTGACATCACGATTAGTTACACCTTGATAAACAGTATAGTCACTTGGTACGCCAAATGCCGGAGTATCATACCTCGCATAAGCACGATTTGGGATTACTTCATCTTTGCTTTCTTCAAACTCATGTACCTCCATGACTGTAGCACCATCTAAAATAAGATTGGTGCCATCGAAATTTGCAGAAATGTTGGTCAAACCATCAATCTCAATAAATTCGCTGTTATAAAGAGATGAGGCAATGATTGCTTGACCATCAATGACAACCAATTCTTGCCTTGAATTGCCTTGTTCTACTTCTATTGCATAGACAGGCATACATAGCATTAGAATTGATACTATCAGAACAACAGATATAACGTGTTTACTTTGGCTCTTCATATTTAAACTCCTCCTTAGAATAATTGATGTACTTTTTGAAACTCTTAAAGTGTTTATTCGACTGCAATATACGAAGGTTGTTTTTTTGGATTTACCTCCAATAATTACAAATCTTTCCTATATATTATGCAATTATTAAGTGAAAATTGTTTATAATTGTTTATAATTGTTTATAATTGTTTATAATTGTTTATAATCGTTTATAATTGTTTATAAAGTCGTTATATAGCAATAAATAGCAATAAAAATATTGAAAATATATCATAGTTGCTATATAATGTCACTATAGGGCTCTGAAATATCATTTCAAGTACTTTTTTCAGGATTAAGTATTCAGATGCGAGGTATTAGAGTCTTTTAACTTATTTGGTGATCTTATGTATATCATATCTCCACTCCTATCTAAATTTTTTTTATTATATAACGGATAAAATGCGTCATATATTGAAAATTAATGTTTAACTAATCAATTTTCAATATCTTTAAATTTCACAAGTACCAGAAATAGCTTCTGCACTTTCTCCGTTTACAGTTACTACAACTCTTGTACGATATTTTGTATTTGAAACTCCAGTGTAACTCTTGGATGAAAATACGTTTCCTGTCCCTTTTAAACTCCATGAGGTTACATTTACCCAGTTTCCTGAGCTATATTTTTCTAAATACATTGTCCCGATAATTGTAGCTGAAGCATTTTTAGCCTCTACATATACTTCTGGATAAAGAGTATTGCCACTTGCTGATATGTATGGTGAAATATTGATAATTTCTACCCAAAACGGAGTAATTATCTGTCGACTTATATTTGCTGATATATATCCTTGTTGTTCAATAGCGTATACATTATTGACCACAACACTTGCAAATATAAATGCAAAAATCAACACTATTGCTCCAATCTTTTTTAGTTTCATAATAAAATCCTCCTTGTTGTTTTTGGTTCTTACCTATATAACGAACAAGGAGGAAAAAAGGGACAATTTTTTTAATTATTTTGAAATGTATTCTGCAATCTTAAAAATCTCATTTCTATTTAAATTTCCGTAAATCTGAAAATCAATACCATCTTGATACCATAACAAATAAGTTATTCCGTCAGCTTGCCAAATGTAAGCCTGAGTTTTTTTTAAGATAAGTTCTTGTATGTCAGTATCTTCAGTATCATAATATGATTTATTTTCATCTAATAATACTGATAATTTTATAGTTAACCTTTGATTATTTTCAGATAAATAATTATAAATTAACATATTGCGTCCTTCATGAATATTAGACAATTCAAAGCCTTTAGGAATATATTTTATTTTAAATGATGCTAAATCGACCGAACTATTATCTTCATTCATATTTTGAGATGTGAATATACTAAACTTCTGAAATTTTTCAATAATCCAATTTAAAAAATTTGTACGTGCTTCTGTATTAAATGCCAAGACTGTAGATAGACTAATGATAATTACTAATATAAAAATAGCTGCTTTTTTAGCTATTTTTAGGAATGCTTCGTTATTGCTTTGTTTGATATTAGCTTCTTTTAGTTTTTTTCTGACAATCTTAGAATAAATAGGCTTTTGTAATATTTCAATATCATCATAGTCCTTCATATTTTTTAACAAGGATAATTGACAGGCTTCTTCCATAGAGATATTTTCTATCCATGAATTTTCGATACCCATAAAACTTGATAACATTTTTCGTATATAGTGTAATTTATTTTTGGAATTTTCAATTTTAAGTATTTTATCTATTTCGGAAGGAGTACTATTAAAACAATAACGTAAAAAAAGAATATTGCGATATTCAAACGGTAATAGTTCTATTTTCTTAGCTAATCTAATAATCTGTTCATTAGTCAATGTCACATATGCAATATTATTAATATCTAATTCATTTATTTTTTTCAATTCATTATTAAAAGATAATTCACACACATCTTTCAAGATATTGTCAGTTGTTTTGGACAATCCTTTCACCTTCTTCATAATATTCCCGTAACTTTTTCAAAATGCGTTGTACGCGTTTTTTTGCGGCTTCCTCTGTAATATCTAAAAGCTCTGAAATATGTTTAAATCTCAATTCATTTATAAAACGTAAATAAATAAGATTTTTCTCTTCATCTGAAAGCCTATTTATACATGATATTAGCTTTTCTTTATTTGCAATTTTTAAATATTCTTCTTCAAGCCCGTAGGCTTCATCACTTTGAGGCAAATAATCTATGTCTTCTTCATATACAACTTTCTTGTGTTTTCTCTTAATATTTATACTTTCGTTCTTCAATATTACAACGCAGTAAGGCTCTATTTGGGGACATGGCAAAGCGGATATTTTTTCTATATTGTCAGATATATTTAAAAATGTTTGTGCTACAGCATCTTCTGCATCAAAATTATTCTTTAATATACCAAAAGAAATATTATACAACTTAACATTCATTTTTGAAAAAATCATATTGATTAGATCTTTTTCTTCATCTGTTATTGTATTTAAAAATATAATTATCACAACACTATACCCCCCACCAAGCTACACTCTGTGCTATTTAATGTTATCTATTATTTATTTCGGCTATATTACAATTAAGTTAAACTATTATCAAATTTATTGTAACAATTGCTTGATTTTTAAATGCAATCCTAAGCACGGGGACATTCCTCTGACTACAAAGACTTACCCTCAAGCAGAGTTGTGCCACCATACCTTTAAGAAATGGGGTTAGGTCAAATGTTCAAGTCAAATCCTTGCTTTTTCATTATTTTCAACATGTCCGAACGTTTAGGTATAAGATTTTTAAGCCTTGTAACAACTTGATTGCTGAAGCTGTCGACTCTTTTGTTTGCATCTCTCAAATCATAATAAGTCTGCATCTCTTCATCATAATCTTTAATTTCTTCCACATAATTATTAAATTTCTTATATGCATTTTCAAATAAGCGAAGCTCCATACTCATTCTTGGTTTAAGCTGCGGAGCTTGATTCGGGTAACCTATTCCAAGACCAACCACAGGCATAGTCAATTCCGGCAGTTCTAAAATTTCAATAATTCTTTCTGCATCATTTAAAATGCTTCCGAAAAATACTACACCCAAATCGGAAGCTTCTGCTGCATTAACTACATTTTGGACAGTTAAGCAGGCATCCGTAAAACCTTGGAAGAATCTGTCCATATCTCTTGCACTTGGCTCATAGCCATCCTTATCCTCCGCAATCCTGTAATTTCTGTATTGGTCAGCAATAAAAATTAACAGTTCCGGAGCCCTTGCCACATATTCCTGTTTGCAAACAGCTGCAATTTCCTTTTTCTTTTTTGGATCTGTCACTCGAATTATTGAGCTTGCCTGCATTCCGTTTGATGTTGGTGTTCGTCTTGCCACTTCAATCAGTTGAGCAAAAACTTCTTCAGGTATTTCTTCATTTTTAAATTCACGAATTGTTCTGTGAGCTTGCTGTCTTTGTATCATTATATTATCCTTATTCATCCTTTTCACCTCTTCAATATATTTATATATGATATACCCCAAAAATACATATATAATCTATTTGTTTTTAACCTCTGAATTTTGCTTATTCATATTATATTTAGTTACAGAAAAATATAGTATATTAATTATTGTCAATACAATAAAGAAATATGAAATATATATGACTAACTGGTTTTCAGGCATCCATACTGATGACATATAAAAGAAGATTGAGGCCGCTATATACAAATATACTTTTCTTATATTCAGAACATTTTTTTTAAAATCATTTTTTGTAATAACCTTTTCTTCATTTAATCTTTTATAATAAAAGGACTCATCCGGAAGCATATTGTATTTGTCGGCTAAACTATACATACCTTCTATATCAATTACAGTTATTTCAAATCTGTCTTTAAACTTTTCAATAAGTTTAGCTGCCTCTTCACTTAAGCTGCTTGTAGTAACCAAAAAACCATTTCTTATATTGCTGTTTCCCATAAATGTCAATAAACTTCTTATATCAAGTTTTTCTACTTCAATACCGTCATAAAGCTTAAATATTTTTATGCAGGTTATGTAACCTTCTTTTTCCGCTAAATATAAGCTCCTTCCTTTTTTAAAAATATTATTGTATCCCTCATTATTGAAAAACAGCTTAATAAGCATTTCAAAATCATTTTGATTAATTTCTTCAATTTTCGATGAAAAATATTCCTCTTTCACTTTCTTCATTAACATGTTTTTGCCTCTTTCGTTCTTTTTGTCCACGTTTATTTTATTTACTAATGTGAAAACGAAAAATACTAAGGAAGCAAGCAATAGAGACAATATAATGTCCAAATATATAAAATATGTTGCTATAAAAACTACAAAGCTTACAAGAATTTTTAAAAGCATTAAATCTGTCCTGTAACTTAAGTAATTTCTATTTCCCAATGCTTCTTTTACATAAGTTTTTCTTACTTTGTTATCCTTAATCATAAAATCACCTCAATGGAATTATTTCCAAATTGAGGTATTTTATACACATTCACATTTGGGGACATTCAAGTACAGGGACATTCCTTCATGGTCTGACCCTAGTGACTTACCCTCCATGAAGGTGTGTCCCTCTTCCTCTGTTCATACAGAGACTTTCCCTCAATTAGAGGTGTGTCCCCATCCTAATTGCGGGACATTCCTCCGACTCCAAAGACTTTCCCATTAGTAGAGGTGTGTCCCCATACCGCTACAGGCTGTTTACGGCTTCTTCAAGCTTATCTAAGTACTTTATCGGGAAATATGCCAACAACTCTTTAAACTGCTCAACAGTCAGCCCTTGTGTGGTAGAATATATTTTTATTTTTTCTTCTAAACTTGCTTTTATAAATTCTTCTTTGATTTCTTCAAATTTTTTTTCCATAATACTCCCTTTCTTTAATTCTTATCCTTTGATTATTATTACACAATTATCAGAATCTATTATAAAATATTTTTACAATTACTTAGTTCCTTCGCTAAATCAGGATGATACTCGATTAAGTGTGAGCAATAACTCAAATCATCCAAGTAGTCTATTGCAAAATATTATTTTTATTGATTATTCCATATAAGTATTGTAAAATCTTTTTATTGGCAAAAGCTTATTTTGCTTAAATTTTATCCGAAAGGAGTGTTGTCTTATGATTGATTGTATTGAAAAAATGACACCATCGGAGGTAAACCTCCGGTAATTAAAAATAACAGGAGGTAATATGAGTAAAATTAACATGAAAGATTATGGACTCAGTGACAGATTTATTGCTGAGGCAAAATTATACAATTTTAGTGTTGGCAGAATTATTTCACAAGACAAAGGAACTTACAAAGCAGTTACTGAAAAGGGTGAATTTAAAGCACAGATTACAGGAAAATTAAGATACAATTCAGTGAATATATCCGATTATCCTGCAGTAGGCGATTTTGTCATGTTGGATGAAAATGACAACAAAGCAGTTATTCAC
>DNNJ01000068.1:15314-15471 GCA_003487955.1 Clostridiales bacterium
ATGACAACAAAGCAGTTATTCACAATGTTCTAAATCGAAAAAGTGCATTTATCAGAAAGGCTGCCGGTACTTCAAACAATGACCAAGTTGTTGCTGCAAATGTAGATACGGTATTCATCTGCATGTCCCTTAATAAGGATTTTAATTTAAGAAGATT
>DNNJ01000303.1 GCA_003487955.1 Clostridiales bacterium
CCAACACCGTCGGTAATGATTAAATCCCCTTTAACAGTAAGATTATTAAGAGTGACGCCGGGAACACGTATAAGCACATTACCTGAGGATACATCTGTAACCACACCTGCCATGTCTATATACTCTTTGACCAAGTTATCCATAACAGTGGCAAATTCCGCTCTGCTGATATTAGCATTAGGATTAAGCTTGAAGTTAGACCCTTGAACATATCCTGCCTCTATCATTGCATTTAAATTCTCTTTCGCCCATTCTGCTATATCGTCTTTGTCAGAATAACTTTCCAATGCATTATATTTTAATGCATCAGGACTTACATTAAATGCTCTTGCTAAAACAGCAAATGCTTCCTGACGTGTAATATTATTTTCAGGGCGCATTTTTGTATCTTTTATAAAAGTACCCATCATGATAGCTTTAGCCATATCGTCAGCATACCATGCTGAAGATTGTACATCTGCAACTCCGTAGAGTTCAGCATTTTTAACAGCACCGAATGCTCTATTGACAATTGCTGCCATTTCAGCTCTTTTTAGTGGTGCATCAGCATTGATTAGGGTTTTACCTTCCAAGATACAACCTTTAAGCAATCCATTATTCACTGCTTTTTTAAGTGCTGCTGTTGACCAATCATTTGGCATATCCTCAAAATAATGAGTGTTATTGTTTACATTAGCAGATGCATCCTTAGGAAGCATACTAAACACCATTAAAAATATCAGCAACCATGACAATAATTTATTTTTCATTCTTTGACCTCCTTAGTAGCCACATAAGATTTTTGTATTTCGGGTTTTTGAGCCATCCTCTTATGTTACATATTTTAAAATAAAAGACTTAAAAAAACATCGTTCGAAAGGATGAATAAAAAAAAACCTCCTCGTACTAAAGTATGAGAGGTTCTATTTATCAATATATATAACTTTATAATTTAGAGTGGACTTGATTTTTTAGGAGTGTACTTATTAACTCCGCACGGCTGCCCACATCGTATTTCGAAAAGATATTCCTTGCGTGTGTCTTTACAGTGCTCTCACTAATGAATAAAAGCTCGGCAATTTCTCTGTTGGATTTGCCTGATAAAATAAGCTGCAATACCTCCTGTTCCCGAACTGTCAGCGGATCAAGTGTTTTAATATGTCGAATGATGTCTGTTTGCTGTGACTGGCTCATATTACCATAAACAGCAAGATAAGCGTGATTTTTCAGCAGCAGAACAAGCTGATTGTTAAGCGGAGGCAGCATAACAAGTGTTATGCACACCATCGTAAGAGCAATTACTGTAACCTCCGCATCAGGAAGTCCAATGGATGTCACAAACAATCCTATAAAACCACCACAAAGGACACCTAACACATTTGAAGATAGTCCGATGCCAAACAGCATTGCCGAATTATCTGTATAATCCAACATTTCTCCAAGGATGCTCCACCAAAACAAATCAAAAATACCGCATGCACCAAGCATCAGCGTATCAACAATAAAATAATCAAAAGCATTTCGACCCAACATCATAAAACTGATGAATGCCCCCACAATCATTGCCATACCTAAATACAATATTATTGAACGTCTGACCTTTGTAGGTAGATTTCGCATAATAGCTAAGGCTATAATATAAGGTACTGCCCAATACCAACTTACAAATCCCGTCAAGTGCTCAAAAGCAGGGTTTATCACTTGGTACATCAATCCTGAATTTATTGTGATGATAAACACAAAAATGCACAACAGTATCATTGGATTTCTAATACTTCCACGTACATTGTTATTTAATATTTTCTGTTCATATGTCGACTCTGCCGGCAGCACCCATATAAAAACTGCACCAATTACAAGACAAAGCATGGAAAGAACCAATCCTACCAATGGTGATCGATTCATGGCAACCACATTGACCACAATCATTATTATATTAGAATAAATCAGCACGTCAGCACAGGTTTTAATGCACTCATTTTTGGGAGTAAATGCCCTGAGAAAATATCCCCATGCTGCCACTGCACAACCATTTGTAAATCCTCCAATAATTAAGCTTCCCATCCATAAGGTTGATGGAGTAAAAAAGAAAGGTATTGTGGCAACTAAGCATAAAATCATACCACTCATCATCATGTTTTTAGCTGCAGTTTGAGATTTAACAAAAAAGCCACAAGTTGAAAGACCTGCAAAATGCGCTATAATTGCAGCCATTATATAACCGGAGGTGTCTATTTCTTGCATATTTAGCAAGCTATACAGCACCTGACCTTCAAACTGGAAAGATAAAATATAAGCAAATAAAAACGAGAATCCTGCAGTAGAAAGTCTACGGGTACTAATTGATTTCCATCTGTTGCTATGCATTACTTCGTGCATAGATGCTACCTCACTAAAATTTTATGCAAATATTTCGACAAATTACTTTAATAATTTTATCATAATTATCTTTGTTATTCAATATAATCTATAAATCTATCCAGCGAAACTTCTTATTCCGCCAAATTGTTTACCCTTTATGTAAAAATTCCCTCAAAAATATGTCCAGTTTCAACCATATCTTTTATGGTTAAGTCCTTCTTTCAGAGTTTGTTCTATCCACATTTTTACCACGGTCTGCCCAGCCGGCTTCCTCCAATCCTTTTCAAAAAAGTTGTCAGCTTGATCAAAAATATAAAAAACTTCACCTTATTCAGGTGAGGTTGTAGTTTTAAAAGGGAAATAGTGTGTGTTAATTAACTTTTTTTGTTTTTAAAAGAAGTTGTTTTTCTGGCATGTAGTGTCTGGTTCATATTTTTTTCATTTCCCTCTGCAACTGTATTTTCAGGTCTATATGTCAGAATTTCATTATAAGATTCTAATTCATCGTCCGAATCAGGTCCCATTGGAATTAATCCCGTTAATTCTGTTGATGAGCTTGCATTTAGAGAATTAATATCCCACTGAATATTGTATTTATCTTTTGATTTTTTAGGTTTGTCACTCATTTTAATCTCCTAAACTATATTTTATTTATAGTATGTCATAAAAAGAGAAATTTTAAACAACCATTTTATATATGCTTACCAATTGTTCGGCCTAAAAAATCAAACAAATAACCGGCTAATATCTTTATTGGTCCTAACGATGTTTCATAATAATAATCAGACTCGAACCAACCGTTCTCCTTATAATAACTCCAATCATAATATTTTTTGTCTGAGCACTGCAAACCGC
>DNNJ01000199.1:0-322 GCA_003487955.1 Clostridiales bacterium
GTGCAGGCTTCCGTAGTAACGATAAATCCCTGAGGCACAGGCATCCCAATATTAGTCATCTCGGCTAAATTTGAACCCTTTCCTCCTAATAAACTTTTTTGAGAAGCACTTCCTTCTTTAAATAAGTAAACCCATTTTTTGTCCATATAGACCTCCTTCTTTCCATAAATTCCTTAATTATTGCAACACTCAAATTTTATTTAAAATGCTGATAATTTTTAACATTAATATTTAATAAAAAATGATTATATAGACCAATAATATTATAAATCTTGGAAAAAGTACAGTGTTATTTAAAGAAATTCAAAAATAATATATTAGC
>DNNJ01000199.1:525-7612 GCA_003487955.1 Clostridiales bacterium
ATAATATATTAGCTTGTTAATGTTCACTAATGTAATATTAAGGATGGCAGCCCGTGTCATTGCCATGGAATAAGCCATTCTTTAATAAGAAAAAATATCTATCAAGCAGTAGCATTTTCATGTATGGATATCCTTAAAATAATATTAATTACAACAAAATTAAGATAAGGGTTGTTTTAGTCCTCACCTATGTTGTATAATAATGCCATAAGATTCCTAGGGGAATAAAATTTTGGAGGGTTTTTATGTTTTCAACAGTAAATAAAGTTCAAGAGTATTGTGTAATTAACAAAATTAAAATGATTGACTTTAAAATGATTGACATAAATGGACGTTGGCGTCATTTAACGATTCCGGTCGAAAGGCTGAATGAAGATACGATGAAGTATGGTATTGGTTTTGACGGGTCAAATTACGGTTACGCTACCGTTGAGAAGAGCGATATGGTATTCATCCCTGATCTTACCAGTGCTCATATAGACCCTTTTGTCGATGTACCCACCCTTTCTATGATTGGAAATGTATTTGTTATACATCCTGACGGGAATACACCATTTGCTCAATATCCAAGGAATGTTGCCTTAAAAGCGGAAGAATATCTTCGCAAAAGTAAAATAGCTGATTCCATGATTATAGGTCCTGAATTCGAATTTCATGTTCTGGATCATATCAGTTATGAATGCAAGCCAAACAAAGTAGCTTTTGAAATGGATACATCTCAAGCTGAGTGGAACAGCGGCAATAATGAAATCCGAAATTTAGGTTATACAATTCCTTTAAAAGGCGGCTATCATATAACTGCACCCCATGATATAACTTACGGATTGCGCAGCAGAATGTGTCTTCTTTTAGAGGATTGGGGAGTAGAAATAAAATATCACCATCATGAAGTAGGCGGGCCCGGACAGCTTGAAATCGAGGTTGAGCTTGGCGAACTGACTGAAATGGCTGATAAAACAATGATAATAAAATATGTTGTCAAGAATTCTGCCATAGCAGAAAATAAAACTGCAACATTTATGCCTAAACCGTTTTTTGCAGAAGCCGGGAACGGTATGCACGTACATATGCTTTTAATGAAGGATGGGAAACCTTTATTTTATGATGAGAAGGGATATTCCGGTCTCAGCCAGGAGGCTCATTGGTTTATAGGAGGTTTGTTGAAGCATGTCAGGTCTCTTTGCGGTTTGACAAATCCTTCCACAAATTCATACAAACGTCTTGTGCCCGGATACGAAGCACCGGTTACAATAGGTTATGCAACTTCAAACAGAAGCGCAGTTGTCCGCATACCTGCATATGCTAAATCTCCGGAAACAAAACGTTTTGAAATAAGGAATCCTGACGGAACATGCAATCCTTATTATGCTTATGCAGCTATACTTATGGCAGGAATAGACGGTATCATCAATAAAATAGACCCCCATGAAAACGGCTGGGGACCATACGATTATAATCTTTACAATCTTTCACCGGATGAGCAGAAAAAACTTACAGCTCTGCCTCAATCTTTAGACGAAGCGCTTAAAGCTTTGGAAGAAGACCATGATTACCTGCTTCGCGGCGGAGTATTCCCTGAAGAATTATTAAATAAGTGGATTGCAAATAAACGCATGGAAATGAACGAAATTAATAAAATACCTCATCCTGCGGAATTTGCATATTATTACGACTTGTAATATTTATTATCCAATAAATAACAAGGCACCCTGCTGATGTAAATTAAGGGTGCCTCTTTAGTTGTTATAGGGGTGACACATAGGGAATCAGATGAATTTGAATATAATATAATAGCTTTGACATAATAATTCAAACATAATATAATTATTAAGGCGGGGCAAAGCACGGTTGGTATATCACCCTCCCCGCGTTGAAAGGGAGTTTTGAAATTGCATGGCGATATGCCATTGCTTCAACTCATTTCAAATAAGCATAGTGAGGTTATAATGAAATATTTAGATAATATTAATACGCCGGAAGACATCAAGCTTTTAAATTTGGAGGAATTAAATTCTCTTTGCGGTGAATTGAGAGAATATATTTTAGAAAACGTTTCAAAAACAGGTGGACATCTTGCATCAAACTTGGGAGTGGTAGAACTTACAGTAGCACTGCACCGAGTTTTCAATACTCCCCGTGATAAGATAATATGGGATGTGGGTCATCAGACATATGCACACAAAATTCTTACGGGTAGAAAAAATAAAATGTCAACATTAAGGCAGTTTAATGGTATAAGCGGATTTCCCAAAAGAAATGAAAGTATTTATGATGTGTTTGATACGGGGCACAGCAGCACCTCTGTTTCGGCAGCAATGGGTATGGCAAGAGCCAGAGATTTAAAAAAAGAGGATTACGAAATTGTTGCAGTTATAGGAGACGGTGCCCTTACCGGAGGAATGGCTTTTGAAGCATTAAATGACGCAGGAAGAAGCAATACAAAACTTTTGATAATTTTAAACGACAATGAAATGTCCATATCCAAAAATGTGGGCGGATTGTCCCGCTATTTAAGCAGAATAAGAACTACCAAAAGATATTTATCAACTAAAAGGGATGTGGAAAAATTATTAAATAAAATTCCTGTGGGCAAACAGATTAAATCGGTATTAAAAAGTGCAAAGGACGGTATAAAGCAAATAGTTGTGCCCGGAATGATTTTTGAAGAATTAGGACTTACATACATGGGACCTGTTGACGGTCACAATATACATGAAATTATTGAATCCTTGGAAACAGCAAAAAATATTGAAGGCCCTTTATTAATGCATGTAATCACAAAAAAAGGCAAGGGCTATAAGTTTGCTGAAGAAAGACCAAATGAATTTCATGGTGTTTCTGCCTTTAATTTAGAAACCGGAGAAGCTTCCAAAAATTCTTCCCTGTCATATTCCGATTATTTTGGCATGAAAATGTGTGAAATCGCAGAGAGAAATGAAAATGTGGCTGCAATAACAGCAGCTATGACTGATGGCACCGGGCTTACGGATTTTGCAAAAAAATTCCCCAATAGGATTTATGATGCAGGCATTGCAGAACAACATGCTGTTACTATGGCTGCAGGCCTTGCGGTAAGCGGGATTATTCCTGTTGTTGCACTTTATTCATCATTTCTTCAAAGAGCTTACGACCAGATTATTCATGATGTTGCATTACAGAATCTTCATGTTGTTTTTGCTGTAGACAGAGCAGGAATAGTGGGAAATGACGGTGAAACACATCAAGGTGTGTTTGATGAAGGATTTTTGAATTTAATTCCCAATATGAAAGTATTATCTCCGGCTGATTACAGGGAATTCGGCAATATGCTTGAGTATGCTGTTTCATGTGACGGACCCGTAGTAATAAGATATCCAAGGGGAAGTATGAACAAAAATATTAACAACAGTGACTTAAGCATAGACTTGGGCAAAGGGTACATAGTTGAAGAAGGGGAGGATATAACAATAGCTGCAGCCGGTAAAATGGTAAAGACAGCAGTTGAAACAAGGGAAATCTTAAAAACAAGAAATATAGAAGCAGAGGTTCTTAATTTAAGATTTATAAAACCCCTTGATAAAGAGCTGATAATAAAGTCCGTTGACAAAACGAAATCATTGGTAATAATTGATGAAGCAACGGTTTATGCTTCCTATGCCGGGAATATTTTCAATATACTTCCTAAAAATGTAGATGTACTGCTGAAAACTTTACCTGATGAATTCATTAAACAAGGCTCAATTGAAGAGCTTTTACAGGAAAATAAATTAGATGCAGAATCAATAGCAGCTGATATAATTAAGTGGAAGGCAATGAAGCCGATTAATATGATTAATTGTTAAATTATAAGAAAATGTATTATTTACTATTGAAATTTTAAGGAGCTTCATTTATATTATAGTTACGGATATATTATTTTACTCACGATCAAAAAAAAAGGGGATTTGAAGATGAATAAAGTAGAAATAGTTATTGGAGATAAAAAGTATAGTGTAAAAACTGATGAAAGTCCCGAGTATGTAAAGAAAATAGAATCTGTTTTAAATGATCAGATTAATATAATAGCAAATCAAAATAAGCGTTTTAATGATATAGACAAATTAATTTTGTCATCCTTTGTAGTTATTGACAGGTATATGAAACTTTCTGATGAAATTGTTGAATACAAAAAAGATATATGTGAAGAAATCCAGACTTTGAAGGAAGCAAAAGAATTATCCGAAAAGGAAAGAGAAGAATCTGTTAATAAGGCGGCGGATGCCATAATTGAAAAAGAAAGATTCAAAGAAAAATTATTGGCAAAAGATAATGATCGCGAATATTTAAATTCCCAAATAACAAAGCTGCAGGAAAGAGTAAATGAACAGGAACAGCAGCTGTTGAAGAGCGAAATGATCATAAATGAATTAAAATTAAAAAACGAAGAGCTGGTTGAATATAACGATGAACTATCTAAAGAAAGAGAAAACTTTACAAAAGAAATAAGTTTTATGAATAATACAAAGGCAAGCTTAAACGGAAGGATTTCAAAGCTGCAGTTAAAACTGAACGAGAAGGAGCAGGAAGTAATCAATCTTGAAAAAAATATAAGAGAGCTTAAAAGTTCAGTGGATGATAAATCACAGAAGCTATATAATTTTAGCGATGAGCAGCAAAAAATGAACTTATTGGTTGATTCCAAAGAAAAAGATATTGATTCTTTGATTAATAAAATCAATTTACTGCAAAATAAGCTTAATGACAAGGATGAAACAATAGCTTCCAAGGATAAATTAATAAATGATTTAAAAGGTAATGAAGATGTATTTAAAGAAAAATATGAATCAATTAATGATGAAAAGGAAAAATATTTAGAAGAGCTTTTAATGATAAACAGCGACAAGGAAAGCCTTATTAACAACATAAACCAGCTGCAGGAAAAACTGAACAGAAAGGAAGCTGAAAACTTTCAGAATCAGTTGGAAATAAATCAGCTTAAAAAGGAAAATACGGAGCTTATGGAGCTTTTAGACGAAGAAACAGCAAAATGATAAAAACAATGGCGACATTCCTATTACCCTCAAAGACTCAAATTCGGGGACATTCCTTCATGGACTGACCCTAAATGAATCACTGACCATGAAGGTGTGTCCCCATACATATTTGAACGCGTCAGCGTTCTTTTTTAAAAACAGGAGAAGCAATGAATGTAGAATTATTAGCACCGGCAGGCAGTATTGAATCATTTTATGCCGCAGTAAACAGCGGAGCGGATTCAGCATATTTGGGGGGGAAGTTTTTTAACGCAAGACACTTTTCCCAAAATTTCGATAACGAGGAAATGAAGCATATTGTTAAATATGCACATAATAAAGGCGTAAAAGTATATGTTACCATGAATACGGTTTTAAAGGATAATGAAATTACGGATGCATTGAACTATGCAATATTTTTGTATGAAAATGATGTAGATTCCTTAATCGTACAAGATTTAGGTTTGTTGTATCTTATAAACAAATATATACCGGATTTCCCGGTGAACATAAGCACACAAGCAGCCGTATACGATGAATACGGTGTTAAATTTTTTGAAGAGCTCAATGTTAAAAAGGTTATTATGGCAAGAGAGCTGTCAATACAAGAGCTTAAGGAGGCAGCGAAGAATACCGGAACTGATTTGGAAGTATTCATTCACGGGGCACTTTGCACATGCTATTCAGGACAATGCTATATGTCAAGCTTTTTGGGAGGCAGAAGCGGCAACAGAGGAAAGTGCGCTCAGCCTTGCAGACTGAGCTACAGTTTTTATGACAAAGAAACAGGGCAAGAAATTGATGATTATAACACAATGCCCCTCTTGAGCTTAAAAGATTTCATAGCGGGGGAAAGCATAAATGAACTTATTGAAGCAGGAATAAAAACCTTTAAAATTGAAGGGCGCATGAAGGGACCTGCATACACTTCATCAGTGGTGGAATACTACAGACAAATAATAGATAATTACTACAGCGGTGAAAATATTGATGCAGCTCATTTAAAAGACAAAGCTATACAAACATTCAGCAGAGGTTATACAAACGGGTATTTAAAGCCCTCAAAAGATGATGAAATGTATGCAAAATTGAGTTCCGGTGTAAAGGGAGAAAATATCGAAGAAATCGAAGAAGATGTAAAGGATAAAGCACAGGAATATTCAAGGTTCAGAAGAAATAAAATAAACCTTAGCATTGAGTTAAGAATAGGCGAACAAGCTGTACTGAAGCTTTCTGACGGGGAAAATACAATAGAGGTGAAAAGCAAAGAGATTTGCGAGACCAGCATCAAAAATAGTGTGACAGATGAAATTATAAATGAGCAGTTGTCAAAGCTTGGAAATACTATATATGAACTAGATGAGTTAAAAATTGAAAAAGATGAAGGAGTTTTTATCCGGAAAAGCACATTGAATCAATTAAGGCGGGATGCTACGGAAATACTCTATGAAAAATGCGGCAAGGTTTATGACAGAAGAGAAATTAAACCTTTTACATATAATGATATATTTCCATATAACAATAAAAAAGGGCAATCTCCAACGTTAAGCATTAAAATAAACAGCATTGACGAATTAAAGTATGCTGACAATATTAAGGTTAAACGCTTATATGTGCCTTATTATTTAAATATGGAAGATATTAAAGAAGTAAAAGTTGAAGAAAAATATTTATGGTGTCCAAATATAGTATCCAAGGCAGATTATAAAATTTTGGAACAAAATTTAAAATTATATGAAGAGATATTTGACGGTGTATGTGTAAACAATGTAGGAAGTTTTTATTTCTTTAAGAAAAACTCAAGACTTAAGCTTCACTGCGGACCGTTCTTTAATATTATCAATACCTTTTCGGCAGAATTATTAAAGGAAAAGGGTGCTCACAGCTTTACATTTTCAGTAGAAACAAATATAAGGGACATGGAAAGCATGATGAAACACACTTCCTTAAGCTCGGAAATTGTTGCACATGAATACGTGCAGCTTATGTTTATGAAAAATTGCCCTATGTCAATGCTTAAGAATTGTAAAAACCTGCAGGACTGTGAAAAATGCAGTTACAAAAACAAATATCAGTTAAAAGACAGAAAAGGAATT
>DNNJ01000199.1:7873-8045 GCA_003487955.1 Clostridiales bacterium
GCCCCTTACTATAATAGGAAAAGCATATGATTTTGTTGAAATAAATATTGAGTATTTTTTAATAGATACAACGTATTTGGACGATGCAGAAGAAATAATTGACGCATTGTACTGTGAAATAAACGGGGTTAAAACACCTGATGTTTTGGAAGAAAACAAATTTACAAGAGGT
>DNNJ01000199.1:8316-8505 GCA_003487955.1 Clostridiales bacterium
TTTGGAGTAAGAGGAATGTCCCCAAATTAGAGCGACACACCGACAGAGGAAGGGGGACACACCTTTAATGAAGGGATAGTCTTTGCGGGCAGGCATTAAAGGAATGTCCCCGTACTGGGATAGCCTTTGCGAGTAGGCATTAAAGGAATGTCCGTTTGGAGGAATTACAATGAAACAAAAATCTAAACA
>DNNJ01000199.1:8792-14719 GCA_003487955.1 Clostridiales bacterium
TGAAGGTGTAAAATTCAAGCAAAAACAAACAGCCCAAGCACTTTCAATAATTATTGAAAAAGGCTCACCTCCCTTGGGAGGTATTTCTGATATAAAAGAATATGTGAAAAGAGGAGCTGTAGGAGGAATTATATCCCTGTGCGGACTTTTGAACTGTGCTGATACATTAAGAGCGGCAAGACTTTTAAAAAACTACGTTCTTCTTAATAATGAAGACAGAGATTATGAGCTATTGGAAGAGCTGTGTGAAAACATACATACAAACAAGGATATTGAAGAAAGAATATATTCGGTTATTATCAGTGAAGAAGAAATAGCAGATGATGCAAGCTCAGAGCTTAAACGTATAAGAAGAGAAATTCAAATAAAAAACAATTCCATAAAAAATAAAATTAATTCAATAGTAAGCTCTTCTTCCATGCAGAAATACTTGCAGGAGGCAATAGTTACCATGCGCAATGACAGATATGTAATTCCTGTCAGGAAAGAATACAGAAGCATGGTTAAAGGCATTATTCATGACCAGTCTGCAACAGGCTCCACGCTTTTTATCGAGCCTATGGCTGTTGTTGAAATGACCAATGATATTGCCAATTTAAAAATCGAAGAAAAAAAGGAAATTGAGCGTATTTTATTAGAACTTAGTATGATGGTTGGCGATACAAGCGAGGAAATGCTCAACAACCAGGAAATTTTAAAAGAGCTTGATTTTATTTTTGCCAAGGGCAAGTATGCCATCAGTATAAACGGAATTGAGCCTAAGGTAAATGATAGAGGATACATAAGGATTAAAAAAGGAAGACATCCTCTTATAGACCCGGAGTTGGTAGTGCCGATTGATGCAGTCTTAGGTGACGAATATACAACACTTATAATAACAGGACCTAATACAGGGGGAAAAACCGTTTCATTAAAAACTTTAGGACTTTTCACCCTTATGGGAATGGCAGGACTTCATCTTCCTGCGGAGTACGGCACGGAAATATCCGTTTTCAGCGCAGTTTATGCCGATATAGGCGATGAGCAAAGTATAGAGCAAAGCTTGAGTACATTTTCCTCTCACATGACAAATATTGTAAAAATAATGAAAGAGGTTGATGAAAGGTCATTTGTGCTTTTCGATGAGCTTGGTGCCGGAACAGACCCTACTGAAGGTGCAGCATTAGCAATTGCAATACTAGACACTCTTCATGAAAGAAAGATTCTGACTGCTGCAACAACACATTACTCGGAGCTTAAATTATACGCCCTTACAACAGAAGGAGTAATAAACGGAAGTGTTGAATTTGATGTTGAGACATTAAGTCCCACTTACAAGCTTCTTATAGGAGTACCCGGTAAATCCAATGCCTTTGAAATATCAAGGAAGTTAGGACTTCAACAAGAAACAATTGAAAAGGCGAAGCAAAACATAGAAACCGATAAAATTGAATTTGAAGATGCCTTAAAGCAAATTGAAGAAAACCGAATTTATATCGAGGAGAAGAAACAGGAAATTAACCGCCTTGAATCAGAAAGCAGGAAAAAACACAGCGACTTTTTATCAAAAGAGAGAAGCTCTCTTGAAAAAAGCGAGAAGCTCATAGATGAAGCTAATTATGAAGCAAGAAAAATAGTTGAGAATGCTAAGAAAGAGGCTTCTGAAATCATCAAGGAATTAAGAAAATTAAACCTTGAAATGGATAAGGATAAAAATCGTCGTGTAAACGAATTAAGACAGTCATTAAGCGATAAAACAAAGGAGCTTTCAGAAAATATTTATACTGACCAAATTGAGGAGGAGGATACATATGATACAGAGTCACCTTTAAAAACAGGTGATACGGTCATTGTAAGAAGTTTAAATCAAAAGGGAGCTATTATTTCTGATGTAGATGATTCTCAAACTGTGATGGTTCAAATAGGACTCATTAAAACAAAGGTCAAAAAATCAGACTTGGTAAAAATTAAATCTGATGAAGAAGTAAAACAGAAAAACAGCACATCTCGGATGGTCAAATTAAGAACTTCGTCAATTAGTCCTAAAATTGACCTGAGAGGATACAATCTTGATGAAGCGTTGTTGGAGCTCGACAAATATTTGGATGATGCCTTTATGTCTAATTTAAACGAAGTACAAGTAATACACGGAAAAGGTACGGGAGTCCTTCGTGAAGGAGTAACACAATTCTTAAAAGGCCACAAACACGTTAAAGAGTCGAGGCTCGGGACCTTTAATGAAGGCGGCGACGGCGTAACAATAGTAAAATTCAAATGACGAGGTGACGGAGGAACTGTCACAAAATGCAGGGACGGCCTGTGACCGCACAAAGGGTAAATTATGGATGTGAAAAGCAAATGCAGTAAAAAGGCAATAATTAAATATACCGGAGCTTTCATTGCATGGGTTATAGGTTCGGGATTTGCAACGGGGCAGGAAGCATTGCAGTTCTTTTCAAGCTACGGATATTTGAGTTATGGAGTTCTTTTAATTAATTTCAATTATGTTCAACATAGCAGGTGAATTTTATCATTTATATTTTAAAAATTTAAAAAAAGGAAGTGTAAAAGATGAGACAATATGTTGTTGATGCATTCGCAGAAAGGGTTTTTGAAGGAAATCCTGCGGCAGTTTGTATTTTGGATGAGTGGCTGCCGGATGATGTTATGCTTAATATTGCAAGAGAAAATAACTTGGCTGATACGGCCTTTGTGGTCAAGGAAGGATCAAATTACAAGTTAAGATGGGTTACTCCGGGCGGTGAGATTGATTTGTGCGGGCATGCAACCCTTGCAGCGGGATACATTATTACGAGGTTTATTGATCCTGAATTATCAGAAGTTACATTCTCCACAAAAAGCAGCGGATTATTGAAAGTTGCAAAAAAAGGCGAACTTTATGAAATGGATTTTCCGGCTTACCAATTAAAAAAGGTGGAGGTTACAGATGCTATGACGGAGGCTATCGGTGTTAAACCCATAGAAGCATATATGGGGAGAGATTTGCTCTGCATATTGGGCTCAAAGGATGAAGTTCGAAATTTAAACCCGAACTTGGAAAAGATGAAATTACTTGATGGATTACTTTTTCATGTTACAGCCAAAGGAAGTGAATTTGACTGTGTGTCAAGATCTTTTGTACCTAAACTCAGCGGCACAGAGGACCCTGTATGCGGTTCAGGTCATTGCCATATAATTCCTTATTGGGCTGAAAAATTAAGAAAAAACAGCTTGATTGCTTATCAGGCATCTCAGAGAGGCGGCACACTATATTGCAAATATTTAGGTGACAGGGTGATAATGGGCGGCAAATTAGCCTTATTTTCAACTGCAGACATAAACATATCTTAGTCTTAATTTGGATAATAATTAATTCTTTAAAGTTTTTCATTTACATATATTAAATATTATATTAAAATAAAAAAAACATAAAATAATAATATTGCATTATATTTGGAGTGTTTATGGAAAGAGAAATAGTAAGACTGGACATGGATAGAGATTTTGCGTCATTTGAAGAATTGTCGATAATCTCTTTCGGTGAAGCAACCAACTCAAAAAAGGAAATGTATGAATGGCTTTTTGACAAGAACCCTTACAATAAATCAGGGAATATGATGTATTTATTAAAGGAAGGGGATAAGGTTATAGGTTGTGACGGATTGCTGCCAAACGAGCTTTATGTTAACGGAAAAACTTTGTTAACTGCTCATTCGGTTAAATCCATGACCCATCCTGATTACAAAAGACAGGGTATTTTCAGAAAAATGACAGAAAACTCCTGTGAGAGGGGAAAGCAAGATGGCGTGGATGTGGTAATAGGTTTGGCAAACGACCAATCTTATGCTGCATATCAAAGATTCGGCTGGCCTACACTTTTTGAAAAAGAAGTATATGTAAAGCCTATACTTATTAATAACATTCTTAAACGAAGAATTAAGATAGGATTCTTGGCGGAAATGGTCAATTCCATCTATGCTGCATATATGAAGAATAAACTGAAAAGGCAGATGGATAAAGAAATAAAATTTGAAATACTTAACAGGGTTCCTGAAGAAGTTCAAATATGCTGGGATAAATACAAATCAAAATATAATGTTCTTTTGGCAAGAGATTATAAATACTTAAATTACAGATATAATGAGAGGCCGGATATTAATTATGTAACTGTTCTTGCAAAGCTTAACGAAGAGATTATCGGCTTTGCGATACTTCATAATGCAGTTGCAAACGGCTCTAAAATGACATCTGCGGTTGAATTTTTTACAGACCCTGCAAATGAAAGATACATAAAGACACTATCAAACGGCATAGCAAAATATTGCTATGACAACGGGCTTGAATATGCTGTTATAGGAACAGGCCTTTTCGGTGAATACAGAAATGTTCTTTTAAAGAATGGATTCATGGTAACGAGAAAGCCTCCAAAAAATAATATGATGATTGCTCATATTCTATCTGAAAAAGTGACCATAGATGAAATAACAGGTCATGAAAAGTGGCATATAACCCAGGGAGATGGTGAAACCGAGCTTGACTTATAACGAGCCAGAAGGCTATAACCCCCCCGCCTAGTTGAATGCTGTGTTGAAATTGTGGCAATTTCTGCCGTTGTTTTAAGTTGACACTTTAAAAACGCTGTGTTATTATTGTGACTACAAAAAGATTCTGAGTCCGCCCAATTGTTGAGGCGGATGGAATTTTATTATATATTGGAATTGTGGAGGAGAGTATGGATTTTAAGGAAAGAGTAGCTGAGATTTTCACATCAATAGAAACAGAGCTGTCAAGTGATGATGCTCTTCAATTAATAGAGATACCGCCTAATACTGATATGGGAGATTATGCGGTACCGTGTTTTAAATTTGCAAAGAAATACAGGAGCTCACCTGCAGCAATAGCAAAAGAAATGGTTGAAAAAATAGGAGCAGTGGATGAGTTTGAAAAAATTGAAAGCGCAGGACCCTATGTAAATTTCTTTGTAAATAAATCTCAGTTTGCTAAAAAAGTCCTGCAGCAAGCTTTTGAAGAAAAAGAAAATTACGGCAGTACAAATGTTGGAGAAGGCAAGACTGTAATAGTTGAATTTTCATCTCCAAATATTGCAAAACCATTTCATATCGGTCATATACGTTCAACCTTGATAGGAAATGCCATATACAATATTTATACATACATGGGATACAATACTATTGCAATAAACCATTTGGGAGATTATGGAACACAGTTTGGAATGCTTATTTCCGCATATAAAAAATGGGCAACTCCTGAAATTATAGAAGCTATCGAAAAGGACCCCATAAACGAATTGATGAAGCTGTATGTGCGATATAATCAGGAAATTGAAACCCATCCCGAATATCAGGAAGAAGCACGATATTGGTTTAAGCAATTGGAAACAGGAAATGAAGAAGCACACAAATTATGGGTATGGTTTAGGGAAGTAAGCTTAAAGGAATTTAACCGTGTATATAATATGTTCGGCATTAAATTTGATTCCTATGCGGGAGAAAGCTTTTATTCAGACAAAATGCCTGCAATAATAGATGAATTGGAAGACAAATGCCTTCTTAAGGAATCTGAAGGAGCAAGAATAGTAGAGCTTTCGCAGTATGGTCTCACGGATGCGCTGATTCAAAAGAGCGACGGCTCAACTCTTTATGTAACCCGGGATGTGGCAGCTGCAAAATACAGGAAAGATACATATGATTTTTATAAGAATATATATGTGGTTGGAGCACAGCAGAAACTGCATTTTGACCAATGGAGAAAAATAATTAACTTAATGGGATATGACTGGGCATATGACTGTGTGCATGTAATGTTCGGAACTGTAAGTTTGGAAGGCGGAGCTATCGCTACACGAAAAGGAAGAGTAGTATTTTTAGAAGATGTTTTAAATAAAGCAATTGAAAAAACTACTGAAATTATCAATGAAAGAAATCCAA
>DNNJ01000199.1:15017-16229 GCA_003487955.1 Clostridiales bacterium
AACAGAATCAAAGACTATGTATTTTCTTGGGATAAAACATTAAGCTTTGAAGGTGAAACAGGTCCTTATGTGCAATACACATTTGCAAGAACCTGCAGTCTTCTCAGGAAAGCAGATATAGAAATAAATGATGATGTGGATTATTCTGTATTTACCGACAATGAATCATTCAATGTTATTAGAAAGCTGCAAGGATTTAAAGAAGCGGTATTAAACGCTCATGACAAATACGAGCCGTTTATGGTGACTCGATACATTGTCGGTCTTGCACAAGAATTTAACCGATTCTATCATGAATGCCCTATTATTACAGACGATGAAAGGATTAAAAAGGCAAGACTGCTTCTTACTTTATCAGTTAATACAGTGCTTAAAGAGGGTATGAAGTTATTGGGAATGGAAGCACCGGAAAAAATGTAGCAATGACAATGGATCGTAAACCTTGTCAGCAGTATAAGGAACGCGCTGAGCGTTCTTTTTTTCATGAAGAAATGTCCCCCAAATGTCAAATTGTCCCACTATTCAACAATACATTTCAAGTTTCTACATTGAGCCTACATTAATTATACATTATAATTAATGCAGGACAAGGAGGTGTGAAATGAAAAGGGAAAAATACTTGACTATTTTAACAGTCCTATGCATATTTTCTTACTTTATGATGATAAATACAGGTATGACTGCAGCAGCAGAGGATAAACAAAATTATTACAAATTATCACAGGAACCAATAATAAAATCATATATTTACGATTACAGAGATTCATTTATTCGCGAAAAAGAATTGATTCGGTTTACTGAAAAACTGACAAGATTAGAATATGACCATTGTAAATTTCTTGTTGAGGAAAGCAAAGAAAGATACATAGACCCGTTTATTGTATTGGGTGTATTAAAAAGAGAAAGCGATTTTAATCCCAATGCCATGGGTGCGGGAGGTGAGTTAGGGCTGGGTCAGCTTATGGAGAATACTGCCAAGATTATTGTAAAAAATTTAGGATATTCATATAATCATGAGATGCTTTTAGACCCGGAATTTAATTTAAAACTTACAATCACACAACTTTCATATCTTAACAGAGTTTACAATAAGGACATGCATAAGGCTCTCACTGCATACAACAGGGGTCAGCAAGGACTTGAAAACTATTTAATATCAAATGATGAAAGAGGTGTAAGTGATTACTCTATGAAGGTTTTACAATTTGCATC
>DNNJ01000200.1 GCA_003487955.1 Clostridiales bacterium
TATGACTGGCCGGGTAATGTTCGCGAGCTGGAAAATGTAATAGAGTACCTGTACAATTTAGCAGGCAGAAAAATTGAGTTGAAAGATTTGCCTTTAGACTTAGCAACCGGAAAGAAGCAACAAGATATTCATATTAAAGAACAACAAATACAAAATGAAAACGTCCTTAAAGAGCTAGAGAAAAAAATACCGCTTCAGGATGTCCTTATCATACTTAATGCTTTAAAAAGTTCAAAAGACGAGGGCAATGCATGTATAGGACGCAAGAAATTGGCAGAGTTGCTTAAAGATGAATTTACCGAGCAAATGATTAGAAGCCGCCTTGAAATACTATCACAAGCCGGCCTTGTAATCTCCGAAAGAGGACCCAAAGGATCAAGAATATCGTTAAATGGAGAGAAATGCTTAGATTTAATAAAAGACATGATATAGTTAAATACTTTATGAAAGAAGGGGAGCAGTACTTGCTCCCCTCAAACTGTTATTTACCTAAGAACTTGTATATCAAATGCAGTAGTTTGAGGCGGTATGCTCGCTGTCATGAAATTTGCATGTTCGACTCTTACAAAATTACCCGGTCTTAAATTTCTTAATCTTATTCTTCTTCCTCTCCTATCTCTTATGGTGGTTGAATCTGTCACTACAAACCTTGTTTGACTCATTATATCAAACGGATTTCCTGTATACAAAAATCCATTCGCCAAATCAACTTCAAGAACTGCACCTTCAGTAAAACTAGACTGCATATTATCATTAATAACGGTTATCCTGTAAGCTCTGGCCTGAGGAGGAATACTTCTTGTCATGGCAGCTGAGAATACAGCATCCACCCTCATTCCTTCTCTTAGCTCTCTAATTGACATAGGATTACCGAATTGATCCCTGATAATCGTATCTCTGCTTACAACCAACCTTACTATCTCCATGTTTATAACATTGAAGTCTCCTAAAACACCATAGGATATTGTTACATAGCCTGTTCTGTTATCTATACTTATTTCTTCAATAAAAGCATTTTCTGCAGTTATAACATTCCTGCCTCTTCCACCAATTCTTCCTCCTAAAAGGTCCAAACTCCAATCTATTAATCTTTGATTATTTATTTCATTCATATTTTCACCTCACATAATATATATAATCTTGAATTCGGCAAGTAGCTTTTAATTAAAGCTTCAAAACCTTTAAAAATACAATAAAACCTTAAAATTTTATATCAAAAATATTTGATGAAAAGAATAGAATCCTACCTAAAAATAGGGTATAATGTAGTTATCAGAAAACATTTCCCTTAGGAGGATTCTGCAATGATTATACCACAAACTAAAACTAAAGAAAATATATTTAATGAACAAAATTTAAAAACTATTTTTACAGAAATCGCTGTTTCAAACAATGTTTCACTGACCTACTTAGAAGATTTTAAAAAATCTATTGGATTCCCAACACTTTTAGAGGACCATTTAAGTGAATTTGATTCTGTAAAAGGTGATAATTCAACATATATGCCAATAGGTATTATTGATTTCATGGTTGATGCTATAATATATGGTTATACACGTTTTGAACATATGGAACAATTACGTAAAGATGAAGCATATACATCAATCAAACAACATTCTGCACCAAGTGAAAAGGTATGTCGTGACTTATTAAACGCCCTTCCGGAAAATGCTTGTGATAATTTACGAGCTTTAAATAAATCATTGCTTAAAACTCAAGCAAATACACAACTTCCAAGAGAGGTAATGATGGATTTCGATGATACTGTTGTTACAGTATTTGGCACCCAAGAAAAAGCAAATGTAGGTTACAACCCAAAATATCACGGTCGCCCTTCCTACAAAGAAAAAGTAGGAATAATCAGCGGTACTAAGGAGTTAGTTGACCTAACCTTAGAAGAAGGTTCTCACCACAGTAACCATCACTTTTTAGATTTCTTTAAAAAATGCGAAGAAACTCTGCCAGCACAGTGGATTCTAAAAAGAATCCGTGGTGATAGGGGTTTCTTTGACCAAGATAACTTCAATTACTTTGAAGACCAACAGTATGAATATATTATCAAGGCTAAAATGCAAAATGGTGTTAAGAAAATATTGGATTATGTTGTATCGCACCCTGCAGAATACAAGTGGCAGGAGATAGATAAAACATTCAGTGCTACTGATATTATCGTACCACTTCCGGCATGGGATAAAGCCAGAAGATTTGTAATTGTCAGAAAAACATTACCTAATATTGTAGAAAGCAAACAATTAATAATCGACATAGATGAATTCAAATATGAATATCAGGCAATAGTAACTAATATTGACTATTTAACTCCCGCAGAAATCTTCGAAAATTACAATCAAAGATGCACAATAGAAACAAATATTGACGAGTTAAAATCTGGTTTTGCATTCAGCGAGAATAGCCAAATTAATTATAACAGCAATGAGCTTTTTATGCTTATTAAGATGATTGCCTACAATCTACATAACTGGTATAAAAATTGTATATTACCTGAAGAATTAAGGCACCATCAAATTACAACATTAAGAAGAATACTGTACCATATTCCCGGAATAATTGCGGGTAATGGCTGGTACAAACATATTAAGTTTCAAAAAAATGATAAACTGGAAAAAATCTTTACATATATACAAAACGCATTGTTTATTTTTAGAAATCAGGTGATGTTAAACTAAACGTTCATAATTAAATAGTATTTTTCAACAGTTGCCCACAACTGTTGATTATAATACAAAAATTGTGGATAACTATTTGAATTTACATTAAAATTAAGTTTATAAACTATGTTTTTCAATAAATTCGGTAAGTATTTTGTTTTTTTATAAAAACTTTGACTTTAGTGAGGCAATACCTTCTAAATTTTAATTACTTGCCGAATCCAAGTTTAAAGTAAAAACATGATATCTCTCCTTCTTTTCTTTTTGATAATTATATGATATCATGTTTTTACTTTAAACTTGGATTCGGCAAGT
>DNNJ01000423.1:0-1021 GCA_003487955.1 Clostridiales bacterium
GTTTCACCTAAATTATAAATTGCTGATACCGAATTTAGCATTACAAAAGAAAAGAAAATTGCATAATTAATATACTAAATTAAAAATATGCCTCAAAAGATTTCTTTATCAAGAAAAAGTCGAGACTATTTTTATTTTTTTTAATTCCAAGACTATCTCAAAAATTACTTTTGAGACAGCCCCATATGATTTATTTCAAATTAAATATTAACTCTTTAGCATTTTTAATTTGTCTGTTTCCCTCATCGTATGATGCCCCGCCATAACTGTTTCTGTTCTTTATGCAGTTTTCTATGGTAAATTGACTTAAGTCTTCAAGTTCAACAGGAAAGCCTATTTCTTTCAAGTCTTCTTTGTTTACATCCGGAAATGTTTTTGACTTAAGTTCACAATACTTGACTAATTTCCCTACAATTTCGTGAGCTTCCCGGAATGGAATATCATGCTTAACCAAAAATTCTGCTACATCTGTTGCTTCAATAAATCCTTTTTTCAGCTGCTCTCTTAGAACATCCTCATTGAAGGTTATATTTTCAAGCATCCTGGCAAATATAAACAAAGTTCTATCCAATGTATGTATGCTGTCAAAAAGAGCTTCTTTATCTTCCTGATAATCCTTGTTTAATGTTAAAAATGTACCCTTTAATACAGTCAAAAGTGTTATGAGATTCCCTATGGCCCTTCCTGATTTACCTCTGACTAATTCAGCAATGTCCGGGTTTTTCTTCTGTGGCATTATACTGCTTCCCGTACAAAAGCTGTCATCAATGGTTATGAAATTAAACTCTTGAGAATTAAAAACAATGATTTCTTCTGCAAAACCGCTTAAATGAGTCATGCATAAAGCAGCATTAAATAAGTATTCTGCAATGTTGTCTCTTGAGCCGACAGTATCCAATGCATTTTCTGTAGGTTCGGAAAAACCTAGTAATTCTGTTGTTGTAAAACGGTCTATAGGCAGTGTGGTTCCCGCCATTGCACATGCACCTAACGGATTTTTGTCTATTCGTTTTAATAATTC
>DNNJ01000423.1:1239-4435 GCA_003487955.1 Clostridiales bacterium
GGCTGAGCGTGCTGTAAATGAGTAAAACCGGGCATTATTTTATGTGATTCTTCTTCTGCCTTTTTTACCAAGACATTAAGCAGCTCCATCAAGTGATTGATTGAATTTTTTACGGCATCCCGCAAAAATAGTGTTTCATCCAATGCATTTTGGTCGTTTCTGCTCCTTGCGGTATGAAGGTATTTTCCTGCTTCTCCGACTTCCTTTGTAAGCTCTTTTTCAATAATCATCATTATATCTTCATCAAGTATATTAAATTCAACTTCATTGTTTTCAAGCTTCTTTTCTACAATTGACAATCCCTGCAATATTTCTTCACATATATCCTCTTTGATAATTTGCTGCTTTGCAAGCATTTTAACATGAGCTTTGCTGCCCATAATGCTGTGTTTGTACAGTATATTGTCAAAGCTTATTGATTCATTGTAGTCGGCAGTATAATTTTCCATGGTCTTGGAAAAACGACCGCCCCATAAGTTCTTCATACATTTTATCCTTTCAGTAAATATTGATTTATAATTAATTATTTTCCCCAAATGTTAAGATTTATTACAGCATATTATTTCTACTGCTTATCCGTCTGCGAAATAATTGCTTCATACTGTTCCGGATCTGTGTCTCCTTCCGTGCTGAAACATATTATTATCGAGTTTTCATTTAAATGTAGCTTCTCTTTTAGAGTTTTCAACTCTTCTTTTTCAAGCAGCAAAGATATCAGTCCTAATCCTACTGCACCTGATTCGCCTGATATGACTTTCTTGTCATCTCCTATGGGATTAGCCAATAATCTCATTCCTTTTGCTGCTACATAATCAGGACAACTCACAAAGACTTGTGCAAAATCTCTTAAAATCGGCCAAGTAACTGTATTAGGCTCTCCGCAAGCTAATCCTGCCATTATGGTATTCAGGTCTCCTGTAACGGAATGCGGTTTTCCATCATCGGCTAAAGCAGACTTATATATACATGCGGCATTTTCAGGCTCTGCAATCACAGTTATAGGAGGCTCATCCTTAAAAACATTTGCGAAATATCCTAATATGCCTCCTGCAAAGGAGCCTACTCCCGCCTGCAAAAAAATATGCGTCGGCCTAATGCTGCCATCTGACTTTATTTGGTCTATGGCTTCGGCTGCCATGGTAGTATAGCCTTGTGTTATCCAGTTTGGAACTTTTTCATATCCTTCCCAAGCCGTATCCTGCACCAAAGCTCCCCCTATATCGTCAGCTTTCTTTTTTGCCAGTCTCACAGCATCATCATAATTTACATCTGTAATAAAGGCATCTGCACCTGTATCTTTAATATGCTGCAGTCTTCTTAAAGAAGAACCCTTTGGCATATATACAATTGACTTACAGCCCAATTGAGCTGCAGCCCAAGCTACCGCCCTGCCATGATTACCGTCGGTTGCAGTGACAAACACCATGTCTTTTATCTTTTCTTTTACATGGGGCAGCTTAAAGTAGTTATAGTCAATTGACTCAATATCGACTTCTAATTTTTCACACAACAGCTTTGCTATGGCATAAGTTGCACCCAAGCCTTTGAAAGCATTAAGTCCGAATCTTTTTGATTCATCCTTGACATATATCTTGGAGACACCTAACTTTTCAGCCAAGCATTCCAAGCTTACTAATGGTGTAGCCTCATAGCCTTCATTTGTAGCATGAAATTTTCTTACGCCTTTTACTTCTTCTTCACTTAAAAAACCTGGTCTTTCCCCTGCAACTTTATTGTTTAATAACGCTTTGATACCACAAATGTCATTTATACTTTCCATTTCATACCCCCATGATTTATTATAAAATTCCCCACTATCTATGGAATGGCAAAAAGTACTCCATGAGTTATAACCACTATATAATAACTATGTGTTAAGGTCAATATTTTCCTGCTAAAAAAAATATTGGGGAACCTTTTTGGTTACCCCAATACTATAGTTTATTTGCAGCTTGATTTCAATTATATTAAAAAGTGACAAGCAAATTTGTAAGCAATGTTACCAATGGGATTGCAAGAATTGTTCTTTCGATAAAAACAACAAACAAGTGTCCTACATTCACCGGAACCCTGGATTTAATTCAATAACGCAATCTTTTCAATTCTGTCAAATGCTTCTTTCAGTGTTTCCACATTAACAGTGCAAGCAATACGAACATAGCCTTCTCCGCATGTCCCAAAAGCATCACCGGGCAACATCAAAACATGAGCTTCTTTTAAAATTAAATCTGTAGCTTCAGCGCTTGACAGACCGGTTTTTTTAATATTCATAAACAGGTAGAAGCTTCCTTTTGGCGGATAGATAACAGATAACTTTGGAATCCGATTAATTCGTTCAGCAGCATAAAACATTCTCTTCCTATATTCTTCAATCATAGGAGGCTGAATTTCATTTCGATTTCTCAGAGCATAAATTGCAGCCCTCTGTGAAATAGATGGTGCCGTGAAAACTACATTTTCATTAATTTGCTGAATAATCTTTATTATATAATCCGGTGCAATAATGTTTCCTATTCTCCAACCGGTCATAGTAAAATTCTTTGAAAAAGAATTGAGAATAATTGTTCTTTCTTTCATGCCGGGAAGACTTGCAAACGGCACAAATGGATTTTGATAACTGAAAGATGTATAAATATCGTCTGAAATTACAATTAAATCATATTTTTCAGCAATTTGTGCAATTTCTTCCATAACCTCAACAGTCAGACAATTACCGGTCGGATTGCTCGGTGAGTTAATAACCAAAGCTTTTGTCCTTTCTGTGATTAAAGCTTCCAATCTCTCTACATTAATTTGAAAATCTTCATCTTCATAAGTGGGTAATTCAACGGGAACTCCTCTTGATAATTCTACCTGCTGGGGATATGGAGTAAAATATGGTGCCTGTAAAATAACCTCATCCCCATCATCAACTATAGCTTCTAAAGCTAAGTACATTCCAAGGCATGCCGAAGTGCAAACAAAGACTTCCTCATCTCTTACATTTATGTCATATTCTTCTTTGTAGTAGTTAATGATTTCCTGACGCAATTCAGGGTCTCCTCGAAAGTCGGTATATTTCGTATGTCCTGCCTTAGCATCAGCGTAAGAATTATCTATTATAATATCATGTGTAATTAAATCCGGGTCACCCAAACTCAAATTTATAACGTCATCGAAGGATTTCGCAATTACATCTGACTGACCCATGGCAGTA
>DNNJ01000423.1:4587-5492 GCA_003487955.1 Clostridiales bacterium
GACCCATGGCAGTACTTTGATCTTTCCAATACCTTTTTGCAATAAATTTATGCTTCATATTTTTCCTCCACTTTCTTAAAACATTACATCTGAAACTCTGTTTCATACTAATTGTATGTTATAAAGATAATTTGTCAATACATCTTTTCAGCAATTAACACATGTTTCTTGCCGAAAACATGCACCTTATTAAGGTATTATATTCATCTGCAACAGCTTTGAGAGTTAATTGTTATAGAAGTTCAGATTTATATAATTTAATTATTTCATGCCTTAGCTCAGGGGCACCTCTAAAATCAGTATACTTTATATGTCCCCTATGCACATCGTTCATAGCATTGTCAATTATTATGCTGTGGGTTATTAAATCTGGATCCCCCAAACTTAAATCAATAACATCATCAAATTGCTTTGCAAGCTCATTGACTTGCCCCATAGGAGTGGATTTATCCTTCAAATATCTTTTTGATATATCTATTTCCCATCATACTTACCTAAGCGAAATAACATTCTTGTCATATTCTGCAAACTCGTTTTTATATAGTTCGGATGCAACACCTATGTCTGTAGACCCCATTCCTATGATACAAGCACATATTATTTCATCATCATTTTCTCTACCTGATTTTCTACCCACAATAACATCAGGAATTTCAGCATATACATTATCTTTTGTTATTTTACCATCAAGTACTAAACTCAGCAACTCCCCTCTGTGAGAATTTTGTTCCCAACTATCAACAAAAAGCTTATCTGCATAAAGGGGTATATTTTCATCAAGTTCTTGAAAAGAGCCTAATGAAAGAACCGTACAGCCTTTTTTTAGCCATTCTTTCTTTACTAAAGGTTCATTTGCTATAGTAACTGTTATGATAACATCTGAATCCACACAAGCTTTTTCATTG
>DNNJ01000233.1:0-2790 GCA_003487955.1 Clostridiales bacterium
AAGCATTTGAGTCAGGGGAAAAGTATGTCACGATGTATTCGGAGTTCAAGAAGCAGCTTTCTGCAAAAGACCGGGAAATCGCAAAACTGAAATGTGAGTTAGCAGATGTACATTGCCAGATGGTTACTGTACGCAAAAACTGGATGCAAGTATTGGAAGACATGGAAAATGAGCATGCAGAAGGACTTAAAGAAAAAGACCGTAAAATAAAGGAATTAGAAAAGCGAAATATGAATATTGAAAGCATGCTCAATTCAACAAAGGATAGTCTTAGAGAAAAGAATAGAGAATTGTACCAGACAATGACTGAATTGGAAGAAGAGAAAGGTAAGAACCAGAAATTAAGGGCACAAATTAACCGTGATTACGAGAATTCTTCTATTCCTTCATCCATGAAACCAAACCATAAAAAGATTTCTAACAGCCGGGAAAAAACGAATAAGAAACCTGGCGGTCAGCCCGGACATAAAGGGCACAGGAGGAAGAAACATATACCTACAAATCAGATACATATTCCTGCGCCTGAAAAGTATGCAAGTAATCCGGAGTACAAGCTAACAGGGAGAACAATTACTAAGCAGGTGATTAATCTTAACATCAGTATCATTGTTGATGAGTACAATACTCCTGAATTTAGAAATGTACGTACTGGGCAACGTGTTCATGCGGATTTTCCGTCTGGTATAATCAATGAAGTCAATTATGGAGGTAGCGTCAAGGCTTTTGCATTTTTACTAAATAACCGTTGCTGTATATCTATAGACAAGGTACGGGAATTTATAGCTGAATTGACAGAAGGTGAACTACAGATTTCAAAAGGGATGATCAATGGATTGTGCAAGGAGTTTTCTAAAAAAACAGAAACAGAACAAAAAGAAGCATTTTCTGGCCTCCTTCTTTCCCCTGTGCTCAATACAGATTTCACCAATAGCCGTCTTAATGGAAAAAATGTTCAGGTGGCTGTATGTGCTACTCCAGACACAACGATGTACTTTGCTCGGGAACAAAAAGGTCATAAGGGTGTTAAGGGAACCCCTGTTGAAGATTATCAAGGAATTTTAGTTCACGATCATGATAAAACTTTTTACAATTATGGCAGCGAGCATCAGGAATGTTTAGTACATGCGCTTCGTTATCTGAAAGACAGCATGGATAATGAGCCTAATTTGAATTGGAATAAGCAGATGCGAGAATTGATACAGGAAATGATCCATTACCGGAACAATTTAGAAACCGATACTGCTCCAGACCCAGATAAAGTAGCGGAGTACGAAACCAAGTACCAGGACATACTTGAAGTTGCAAAAGAAGAATATGAATACGAGCCACCCAGTAATTACTATAAAGATGGATACAATCTCTACAGGAGATTACACAAATACAAAGAAAGTCATCTTTTGTTTTTACATGACATGATGGTTCCAACGAACAATAATTTAAGCGAACGCTGTTAAAGCCATTAAGAATTGTCCAAAACTAACCGGGAACTTTTGTCCACGACATGACGCAATTTGCGTCCAACTAAGACCTTGGGGCCAGCCCCAAACCCCGGAGTTTTTCGCAGTGATTTTTCCGGAGAGAGTGATATAAAAAGAGTAATACTTAGAATTTATCTTTCCTTTGTATCACTCTCTCCGCAAAACCTCATATGCCGCTCGAGTTGCTCTCCAGCATTGCTCTATCCCTCATATGAGTAAAAGCAGCAATTAATATTATTATTCTGATATTAGCCATTTAAAATTTGACCTGCTTCTTTTACAGCCGTAGCAATTGTAATGGCATTTTCATAGCTAATAACTCCTGATAAGCGTTCTGTATTCCAGAAAATGTCTGAATAATCCGCAAGTTCACATCCAACATTCCAATTTGGTATACATACATAATTGCCGTATGAATGAGAACCAAATATTACATGAAAATACGAACCTTTTGCATTAACTTCCATTTCACAGTTTTCTTTTACACCTCTGACCTTTTTAATTTGTCCTGTCCAGGTAACTTTACGTTTGCCGGTAGATTTTATACATTTAAATTCCATATTGTTTACCTGCTTCCTTAAGAAAACTCACACTCAATAATCAGCTTAACGGCATGATCATCGATGATTCTTTTTTTAGCTTGACTTCCATAAAGAAGTGAACTTGTACATACTTTATCAATTAATCTTGCTGTCCCGGATGTATAACGATAAATTTCATCCATAGCTGCATCGGTAAATATTTCTCTATCACAGGCTACTGTTTTTAATTGATGCCTGATATAGCTGCCGGTTTGAGCCCTATCATAACGATTAACTTTGCTTTGTACATCAATTCTTTGACGTATAGCTGCATAGGACTGTAGTTGAAGTTTCTCCCACAATTCTGTCTGACCTACAAGGATTAGTCCCATTGGACTTAATGAATCTAGTTTGACATTTAAAAGAAACCGGATTTCTTCTAACATTTCACGATTCATAAGGTGACATTCATCACAAACGCATATTGGATGAATATCGTGCACGCCTTTCATAATTTCAATTTCACGGTGAAGCTGTCTTTTGGCTTCACCCCTGTAGTAATTAGCTTCAAACCCTAATTGTTCCAACAGCTGTCTGTAAAAATTTCTTGGTGTCAATTTTGAATCCGATATGTATAAAAATTTGTAATGCTTAGGATCAACTTCATCTTTAAATTTACGAAGCAAGGTAGTTTTACCGGTTCCGCAATCTCCAGTAACAACTGCAAACAGCTGCCTCTGTGCAACGTATTTTAGCCTCATTAATATTTCTTCTAATTCATCTGTCATGTA
>DNNJ01000233.1:2977-5062 GCA_003487955.1 Clostridiales bacterium
TCTTCTAATTCATCTGTCATGTACAAGGATTCTGTTGATAGACCTCTGATGAATGGAGTTTTATCTAACTCATAAAATTCTTCATACATTGTCTTTACCTGCCTTATCAGAAGAAATATTAAGCATACCTTTAAAAGAAAGTGCTGTTTTATGTATCTTTTTTCTTTCTTGATTTTTTACAGCTGCTGCATTTAGAAGCCTTGAATTTTGTGCTTCTTTTTTTGTCAATCTATCTGGAAGTGTCGGTTTTGAGCCAGAATGGCTTTGTATCTTTAAAGGTACTGCTGAACAAGGTGCAAGCCCCGGGCATTCTATCGTAACTTTTGATATATCAGCCACATCAAATACAACATCTACGGTTTTCCCAATCATGTGGAGTCCCATTTCTACTTCGTATTTAATACCATCAAAACTAATGCAGCCAGATTTATCAACTTTACGTTTTTCACATGACAGGAATGCATCTGCAATTTCTTGTGAAGGCAGCATCTTTAATTCATGAGAATCTCCATAAAATGTTTCATAAGGTGTTTTCCCTTCTAAAGCTGAATGCTCTTTGTGCAGGTAACATTCTTCCATCCATATTTCATAAAGATGATTAAGTTCATCTAATGATTTTGGTTTTGCAATATATGCTTCTCTTAGGAAAGAATCTACAGTTTGATTGTATTTTTCAACCTTTCCCTTGGATGCTGCAGCATATGGCCGACAATAGAGAAGTCGTATTCCAAGCTTTCCGCATGCTCTTTGCATCCAATTTGTTCTGTATTGTTTTCCATTGTCAAAGTACACAGAATCCGGAGCTCCATATTTCATTAGAGCTTTTCTAAAACAGTCTTGTACAATTTTTTGGTCTAACGTAGGGTAAAATTCTGAATGTAGTATAAATCTGGTACAATCATCAATGAAACACACCATATATGTTGGCTTTCCGTCTATGAAATTTCCATATTTTATGTCTGATTGCCAAAGAAAATTTCTCCACGGCTTTTGAAACCGCCTAGCTCCTGTTGTACTTTCTGTATATGTTTTCATTTGACGGCTTGAATAGCCTCTGTATGTAAGTTGGTCTTGTAATGTGCTTCGTTTTAAAAATCCCGGTTCAACAACTTTTTCCCATTCAAGTATTTTAATGATATCATTTATACTTCTTTTGGGTACCTCTCTTCTTAACGCAATAGCTTCTTGTATAACTTCTTCCGGAATAATTGAATGACCGCCAGTGCCTGCATTTTTAGGTTTCAGTCCTTCAAAACCCTGTTCTTCATATAATTGAATATATCTGCGTATGGTTCTTTCACTTAGTCCTGTTTGAAGGCATAGTTCACCCTTTAATTGATTAAGTTTCTCCTTATCTAAGGTAGAATCAAGCAATGGTGTGATTAGTTTTAATCGATTTGCTGCGATTTCTTCGCTTCTCCTTTTATCCATGATAAAAAGTCCTCCTTTGTCTGTTATTGTAGAATTTTATCAGACAAAGAATCTCATTAAAACGCAAAACGGGTATGTACCCATCGATTTAAGTTTACAATTATTCTGACAAGTTTCTTCAGCCAGCCGTCAGGATGGCATCGTTTATTCTTTAGTGGCTGGAGCATTAAAATTTCATTCTGCAAGTCTTCATAATCTTCGTACAATACTTTTAAAGCCTCGAAAGTTGATTCAAAGTAGCTTTCCAAAAAGAAATACCAAATTTTTAGCTTTTGAATTGTTGTTAATTCGCATGGAAGAGACTCTGTTTTATCGCATATACAGCATTCGATAACTTCTGATGAATATCTTTTGTATGGTACTATTAAATCAGGAAGTTCATGGTGTATACGATTGCAGTGCGAGCACTTAAGTCTTCTGATTATTAATATCTTTTTGGTTCCTTCATGCTCGATTAATCCTCTTTCTCGACTTCCAATGACTTTTAATGAAGTGCCACAGATAGGGCAAAATGAATTTTCTCTGCTCCTTATGTAAAAAAATCAGGTTTGGTCTTGTCATCAAACCAATAATCGTGTATAATTATCATAGATGTTGGGCATTCCCGATAACTGTGGTGCTAACACAGTTGTCATTAAGGGGATGCTTTTCCTT
>DNNJ01000239.1 GCA_003487955.1 Clostridiales bacterium
TCTCCTCAATCGAATGTTTATTCATATATTTGTATGATTTAATTATTATTGGAATTCACTAGTGTCCCATTAAAATTGGGACGTTATTAATAATCAAATAAACCTGGTCCATTAGGTCCAAATCGTTCTTTGTCATTTTGAAATTTAGTTTTGTCAAAAAGGTCTCTAAGATGAGTTTTATCAGTCAATGAGATGCTTAATATCTGAAGAATCTCGTACGTGCTCCTGTCAAGTTTCATATCGTGTTGAACGATTGCCACAAGGCAGTAGGCGCATATTGCAGTATAGATTTGAATTCGGACTGCGTTCTCAGTTGTACCCCAGAACTTCTTGATTTTAAGATGCTGCTTCAGCCATTTGAAGAAAAGTTCTATTTGCCATCTATTTTTGTAAAGTTCGGCAACTAGATGTGAAGAGATGTGCATTGCATTTGTCAGGAATACAAATTCACGTTTCTGCTCTTCATCCCAATATCTTACCAGGCGAAGAGGCTCAGGGTAGTATTGCTTTGGATAAAAACCCGTTAACTCAATTGTTCCATCCGAAAGCACGTTCTTTGGCAACCTTCGCTTCCATTTGATGGTCTTGTACTGCAGGTTCTTCTTTGCACGAACAACGAAGTAAGCTCCAATCTGGTGAATCCTGTACAACATCTTAAAGTTGTTGTAGGCACGGTCAAATATGTAATAAGATCCGGGCTCATAAGGAATTTCCTTCATCGCTTTTGAATCGTGTACTGCGGCATCGGTGATGTGAAAGAATGCAGGTATCTGTGTTTCCAGATCATACAGGGTGTGTACTTTGATACCACCTTTAGTCCTGCGGAACTTTGCCCACCAGAAAACAGCCAGACACAAATCAATGGTTGTCGAATCAAAAGCGAATACGCTTCCATCGAGTTTGAAGATGTCTATAACACGCTTCTTCCTTGCCTCGTTTACAAGGTGATAGGCATATTCTTCAAAGATGAGATAGTCCCTGTCTTGATTGGCTCTAGCCAGGGATGATCTTGAAACACTTCTGCCCATTCCTAAATGATAGCATTTGGAATTATGAGCCTCAAGAGCGATAATCAAATCTCTCAGACTTTCTCGATTAGACAATTGCCCAAACATCAATGCGAGGAGCTGATTCCAACAAGTGAGATGCTTCACATATTTGTCGCCATCATACTTTCGAACGATGTAATTGAATTTATTCCTATCTAAGAAAGCGACCAGCTGAGAGAACACGAATTTATCTTTATGCATTTGCAACCCTTCATTAGGATCGCAAAGATGAGAATTCAAATCCGTTTAATCGGAAATCGTCTTCAACTAACTAAATTTCAAATATTTCAAAGAACTATTTTAGATTTTAATGGGACAGCAATGATATCAACTATAAAAGTCACTCTGAGAATAATTTTTACTGAATAATATTTTAAAACAATACATATGAAATCTCTTCATTTTTTCTTACTTATCTTTTTTGTTTCAAATACTTTGTGTTTTGCCCAGCTTAATTACCCTCTATTCAAACAAGCAGAGGAAACGGCGGTTAATGACTGGCTTCTTTCTCAAACTGATATGCCTACAAAATTATATAAAACAGAACGAAACGAATTGGTTTTTGCAAACGGGTTAGTTAGTCGCACATTTACAATTGAACCAAACTGCGCAACAATTGGTTTAGAGCATTTACAAACCAACGAGTCATTTTTACGTTCAGTACGACCCGAAGCAGAAATTGAAATTAATGGCATTACATTTGAGGTGGGAGGAATAAATGGACAACCTATTCACAATTATTTACTTCCGAAGTGGATGGAAAATATGAAAGTAAATCCGGCTGCTTTTAAATTGGTGGATTACAGAGTTGAAAATACGAAAGAACGTTTCCCCTGGAAAAAAAAGAAAGAATGGATGCCTCGTGATTTACCTTGGCCAGCTCCAGGTAAAGAGTTAATATTCAGATATAAATTAGGTTCTGAGTCTATCAATTTCTTGATTGATCAGAATACTTCTGATGCCGGAAGAAAGGTTCTATTTGATGATACATTTGCAAATCTTAATAAAAATTGGAAACGGATTGAATCCAACAAAGGCGACCGTAATTCTTTTATGAATGAAGGAAAAGCAGGTGAAATATTTGCATTGTCCAACACTTCTGTTTATGCTGAACTCCCCATTATGCAAGGGACTAGAGTTTTATTAGCAAAAATTGACCCAGGCACGGATAAAAGCAACAGTTGGGGGCCGGGACTCGGTTTAGTTTTTAAAGATAAAGTCATCAAAGTGAATTTGCGTCCCGGTGACAACGAATTTGGTTTTTTTAATGGTCAAAAAGAAGAGTGTATTCGTGGGATGAAGCCTGATGAAGCCGTATGGCTCAGGATGGAAAGTAAAGACAATAAAGTTGTAGCTTTTTATTCTTACAACAAAAAAGAATGGGTGAAAGTTGGCGAAGTCACAGTCAATGAATTAGTTCCCCAAGTGGTTCGAATTGGTAAAATGGATGGTGAGGGAAAAAGCAGTGATCACGGTACTGAAGGTGAGTATGGACGCTCTCGTATTGAAGTTTTTCAAATGCTTGGCGAAGTATCACAGACTTTTATCAGCGCTGATATAAAAAAATACAGATATCTTGAAGATATTGTCGTTAACGTCCACTATGAGTTGTATGATGGACTCCCGATATTTAGTAAATGGATTACAGTTGAAAACAACTCAAGCCAAGCTATCACGATTAATTCATTTAAAAGTGAAATACTGGCAGTAACCGAGCCAGAAAGTATTGTTGATCCGGTTAAAAAATGGATATTACCTAACATAACTGTTGAAACAGATTATAATTTCGGGGGAATGTCATCAGAAAATATTCTAAATTCAAGTATTGCTTGGAAAGATGATCCACTTTATCTAACCCAAGTGAATTACGAAAGAAAAACTCCTTGTCTGTTGGAAGTGTACCCTAAATATGGTCCTGAACAAACAATAAAACCGAACAATGTTTTCAGTTCATATCGAGTTTGGGAACTTTTACACGATAGTTGGGATCGAGAACGTAAAGGATTGGAGCAACGCCGAATGATGCGTGCCTTGGCTCCATGGGTCACCGAAAATCCTATATTAATGCATGTTCGAAGCTCAGATGATGAATCAGTAAAAAAAGCAATTGATCAATGTGTCGAAGTTGGTTTCGAAATGGTTATAATGACATTCGGGAGTGGTTTTAACGCGGAAGACAATAGCACTAAAAATTTTGAAAGAATGAAAGTACTGGCCGAATATGCTCACTCTAAAGGGATAGCATTGGGCGGATATTCGCTCCTAGCAAGCCGAAGTATCAATGCAGAAAACAACGTAGTGATGCCGGAAGGTATGACACCCCGATTTGGGAATTCGCCATGTTTGGAAAGTGAATGGGGAAAAGACTATTTTGATAAGCTTTACCAACTTTATGAAAAAACTAATCTGGATATTCTGGAACATGATGGCTCTTATCCAGGTGACGTATGTGCATCGACTGTGCATCCTGGACACATAGGATTAGAAGACTCACAATGGAATCAATACAGACGGATCTCTGAGTTTTATCAATGGTGTCGCTCAAAAGGCATATACTTGAATGTTCCCGATTATTACTTTCTGGTAGGCAGTAACAAAACCGGTATGGGTTACAGAGAGACTAATTGGTCTTTACCTCGTGAACAGCAAGAAATAATTGAGCGTCAAAATATTTATGACGGAACGTGGACCAAAACCCCGTCAATGGGATGGATGTTCGTCCCTCTGGTACAGTACCATGGTGGTGGTGCAGCTGCTACGATTGAACCGCTTAAAGAACACTTGCCTCATTATGGGCAACGATTGGCTAATCTTTTTGGTGCGGGAGTTCAGGCTTGTTATCGCGGCCCCCAACTTTATGATGCACCTGAAACCAAAGAGTTAGTAAAAAAATGGGTAAATTTTTATAAAAAACACAGAGAAGTTCTTGATGGTGATATTATTCATCTTCGACGACCTGACGGACGTGATTGGGATGGTATACTACATGTAAATCCAAAGAGTAAAGAAAAAGGACTTCTCATGTTATATAATCCTCTTGAAAAGTCTATCACACGTGAGATAAAAATTCCTGTTTATTATACCGGACTGCATAAAAGTATAATATTGGAAGATAAAGTCGGAAACACACAAAATCTTATTGTAAATCGTAATTACGAAATCACTATTAAGGTTACTATACCTGAAAAAGGATATAACTTTTTTGTGCTTAAATAATCATCTCAGAAATGAGATTTATTCATCAAATACACAGCTAAATGACCCCTTTATGATTCGTAAGGTTTACAAGAATTTTAAAAGACCTGCGTACAAAAAAGTATGGTGCCAAAGAAAAATAAAATGAAGAATAAAAACATTTTTTTTTCGAGAAATACTTAATAATATAGCGTAGAGTTGTACATGGATACAATAAATCATTTTAAAATTTTAAAATAAATTACTATGGCAATTAACAGAAGACAATTTTTAAGAACATCTTTAGCAGGGAGTGCTATGATATTCGGTAGCAAGTTAGATGGGATGAATCCTATAGATTCACAACAAGGGAAAATAAATATCTTCGATGAGCAAAATCCGCCAGCTAAAGGTAAATCAGTCTTGGGGCTACGTTGCAATCCAATACCAAAAGTGAGAATAGGAGTAGTAGGATTAGGCCGTGGAGGTGGTGCAGTAGACAGGCTCAGCAAAATTGAAGGTACAGAAATAGTTGCGTTATGTGATCTGAATCCGGAACGAATCAAGAACAGTCAGAAGACACTACAAAATAATAAACGGAAAGAAGCAGCAACTTACACAAAGGATGAAGATTGGAAAAGAATGTGCGAACGTGATGACATTGATCTAATCTATAATGCTACCCCTTGGGAACTACATGTTCCAATTGCACTCTACGCGATGGATCATGGTAAACATGTTGTGATCGAAGTTCCAGCTGCATTGACCGTGAAAGATTGTTGGGCTTTAGTAGACAAAGCAGAAGAGAGACAGTTACATTGTATGATGCTCGAAAATTGTTGTTATGATTTTTTTGAATTAGCAACCCTTAATATGGCACGAATGGGATTGTTAGGAGAAATTATTCATACGGAAGGAGCTTATATTCATGATTTACGTGAAGCTAAATTTAATGGTTATTACAAACACTGGCGATTGGAATATAGTAAATATCATACTGGAAATCCATACCCAACTCACGGTTTAGGACCTATTGCTCAAATAATGGGAATAAATCAAGGTGATCGTATGGAGTACTTATCTTCAGTTTCAACCAATCAATTTGGACTTGTACTTTGGGCAAAAGAGAATTTAAAAGATGATGAGCGCATGACATTATCTGAACGATATATGTTAGGAGATATGAATACCACTATCGTACATACTGCTATGGGGAAAAGTATAATGATACAACACGATACAACTTCTCCTCGTCCTTATTCTAGAATTCATCTAGTTCAAGGAACAAAAGGAATGGCCCTGAAATACCCAGATGAAAAAGTTGCAATTCAGCCTGAAACACATTCATTCCTAGAAGAAGGGAAACAACAGGAGATATTAGCTCAATATGAGCATCCATTAAGCAAATTTATAGGTGAACGGGCAAAACAAGTAGGTGGTCATGGGGGTATGGATTTCATTATGGACTGGCGGCTTATCTATTGTTTACAAAAAGGATACCCATTAGATCAAAGTGTATATGACGCAGCGGCATGGTCTTCTTTAGTTGAATTGACAGAACGTTCAGTATTGAACAAAAGTTGTTCAGTAGCAATTCCCGATTTTACACGGGGAGCTTGGAGGAATTATAAACCCTGGCCAATAATTGATATGGATAAGGTGTTGCATGGTTAGTCAGAATTTATGAAATGAGTAAATAAGTAAATTACTATATTGATACACCGATTTTGATTCGATTACTGATAAGAATAATTTTATGTAAAATAAAAAAAGAAACTATAGTATCCTGTTAAAATCCTACACACCATGTATATGGCCATATACTAATAAATAAGATTGACATTACTTGATACCATATATTGATAAACGGCAAATTACATTTTGATTGGTTAGACATTGTTGAATTAATGTCTCATCAAAGAATGTCTTGTCAAATGCAGAAACGTAGATAGAATATCTACTTATTTAGTCAGCCCTTAAAAAGTGTTCAATCGTCTATGATACAGCAAAATAGTAGATATTTTCCTTGG
>DNNJ01000240.1:0-1320 GCA_003487955.1 Clostridiales bacterium
CCATCACGAGTTAGATAGGTTACTCCATGAATTCATGGAGTAACCTTAAATCAAGTATTTTCAATATATTGATTGTACTTGAAAAACCATATTCAACTACCCTCAAACTAATCAAACAAATAAAAAAATGAAAAAAACCTTGTTCCTGTTTTCTATTGCTTTCTTAATTATATTCGGCGTCAATGGTCAAGACATAAAGTTTGAAACATCCGAAATCATCGTTGGATTAAATGAAAAAGGGTTTATTACAAATCTTACAGATAAAGTAAACAACACTGAATATTTAGCTGATTCTTATCCTGCACCACTAATTAGTATTCAAACCGTTAACGGGGTTGAGAATCCCGCGGTTGCAAAATTTAACGACAGCAACATATTCCTTCAATTTAATGAAAGTAAAGTGCAATTACACGTATCTGTGGTTTTAAAGAAAAATTACATGACACTTGAATTGTTGGACGTAGACCCGGTTGAAAAAGTAGATCTTATTATCTGGGGACCATATCCAACTAGAATAAAAGAAATAATCGGGGAAAGCGTTGGTGTTGTTAGGAACGATAAATTTGCCATAGGGATACAAGCTTTAAACGTGAAAACATTGGGAGGCTATCCCTCAAATGAAAACGATATCGAACCCTCATACAATATTTTTTCGACAAATAATTTGATTGATATTGATGAATCTGTGAAGTTCTTGTATCGAGGTCAAACCGCTAAGAAAACAGATTTTGGTAGTGTATTACAAGCGTACTGTAGGAATAGAGAACATGAAAGAATCATATCGAACTGGGGGCATTCACAATATGTAGCACCAGCTTTTAATGATGGAGGCGTGATTGGTTCCAAGATTGCCCTTTTTGGTTGTCTACCTGAAAAAGTACTGGATGTTATTGAGCATATTGAAATTGAAGAAGGATTGCCTCATCCTGTAATTGATGGTCAATGGGCTAAAAAATCGACTAAAGCAACTTCTTCATACTTAATTATTAATTTCAGCGAGGAAAGTTTGGATAGGGCAATTGAACTAACCCAAAAAGCAGGACTTGAATTCCTGTATCACGGAGATCCATTTAAAACCTGGGGACATTTCAAGCTTAAAAATAATTTATTCCCAGATAACTGGGAAAGCATGAAAAGATGTGTAGAACGTGCAAAAGCCAGAGGGATAAAATTGGGAGTACATACATTGTCAAACTTCATAACAACCAATGATGCTTACGTAACACCCGTACCAGATCGAAGGCTTGCAGTAGTTGGGGAAAGTATACTTAGTAAAGAGATCAATTCTACAGATGAAGTAATATATATAGAATCTCCAGA
>DNNJ01000240.1:1510-4150 GCA_003487955.1 Clostridiales bacterium
TCTCCAGTTTTTTTCAACCAAATGGAAAATAATTCTTTAAAGTCAGTATTAATAGGTAACGAAATTATACGCTATCAAAATGTTTCAGTCGATAAGCCATGGCGCTTGACAGGATGTACACGGGGAGCATTTAATACTGTATCTACATCACATGGTAAAGGAGCTAACATAAGTAAATTAATGGATCACGGTTATAAAGTATTTCTAAGTAACACGGAACTTTCTATAGAAATTGCCGAAACCATCGCTGATTTCTTTAATGAAACCGGTCTTAAACAAATTTCTTTTGATGGGCTAGAAGGTGTTTGGTCAACCGGTATGGGACAATATGCTAGAAGTCTTTTTACAAAGACATGGTATGATCATTTATCAACCGAACTTCGGGGCAAGGTTATTAATGATGCGAGCAATCCGAGCCACTATAACTGGCATATTAATACACGTTACAACTGGGGCGAACCATGGTACGCGGGATTTAGGGAGAGTCAAACTATGTACAGGTTAATGAACCAGGATTTCTATAGGAGGAATCTTTTACCAGCCATGCTAGGATGGTTTAATATGAGTAGCCAAACCAGTTTAGAAGATGTTGAATGGTTATTGGCACGTGCTGCTGGTTTTGACGCGGGTTTTGCCTTCAATCTGAACTTTGATACAATAGAAAAAAATGGAATAAGTGAGGACATTCTTAAATCCATTAAAACATGGGAAAACGCTAGAATGGCAGGGGTTTTTTCAAAAGAACTGAAGCTACGTATGGAAAACATAAACAATGAATTTCACTTAAACCAAGTGGCAGAGAACAAATGGGAATTATTTCCTTATAATATTAAAAGGTTCATTCATAATCAAAAATTAAGACAACCGGGCGAACCACTTTCCAGTAGTTTCACATTTGAAAATATTTATGAGCCACAGCCTGTTATCTTTATAATCAAATCATTATCAACCTCTAATCAAGCTTCTGCCTCAAACATTTCAATTGAGGTTAATAATTCTCAAAAGATGGAGATTCCTATTGAAATGAATCCAGGAGAAATATTGAAACTTGATCTCTATGGTAACTTGCGTTTATATGATAAAACCTGGAACCTTATAAGCGAAGTTGAGTTTAAAGGCAAAATACCTATGTTAGAAAAAGGAAATAATTTGGTTATCATTGATGCTGAATTTAAAGGTGAAGATAATTCCCTGGAGATTGAAATGAAAACAAAGGGATCATTAGAGACATTAACTTCAGTTACTTCACAAATGAATTAAATAAGCAATAAAATGAAAAAGATATTGTTAATTATACCCTTTATTCTCCTGTTTTCATGTCAGCCAAAAAATATTGAAAACTTGAACATATCGGGAGATCTTTATGCCAAAAATCTGGTGGAGATCATCGGAGATTTTCCTCCAAATATCGATGAAGTAACTTATAATTGGTTTGTTTCAAACTCTTTAGACGGAGAATGGGAATGGCTCCAGGGAATCACCACCCCTAGAATTATATTACTTACTGATTACGTGGGAAAATATTTACAATGTGAGGTGAAATGCACATCAAATACTGGAGAAACATTCACAAAAAAAATCATTTCATCATCGACTGTGGAGTACAAAGGAAATCCAAACTCAGACTGGCTTAGAGATGCCAAGTGGGGTATTATGGTACACTACCTCAAATCAATTATGGCTACAGAAGGAAGTTCAAAAGAATGGAATGCAGCCGTGAACAGCTTTAATGTTGAAAAATTCGCTGAACAAGTTAATAATTCCGGAGCAGGTTTTGTAATGTTTACTCTTGGACAAAATTCAGGCTATTACTGTTCTCCAAACTCGGTTTATTCAAGTGCCGTTGGAGTGGAACCCGGTGTTCTGTGTTCAACTCGCGATTTGCCAATGGATCTAATCCAAGCACTGGATACCTATGAAATACCATTAATATTATATCTTCCGTCTAATCCTCCACATAGTAATGAATTAGTTGTTGAAAAATTACAATACACTTTTAAGAAAGATTCAGCTACTAATCAGTTTAATCAGGCTATTCTTGAAAATATGATCGAAGAGTGGAGTCTCCGCTATAAAAATGGAGTAAAAGGTTGGTGGTTCGATGGCTTGTATGATTGGAACAATATCAGAAGTACTCGTATGGATATGTCGCTTAAACACAATATAAGCACGCACTCACTTGCCGCGAAAGCGGGTAACAAGAATAGCATAATTTCATATAACAGTGGATTTGGAAAAATAAAAGCGAATACTCCTTACTGTGATTATAGTTCAGGAGAAAAAATGACAATCGATGAATTCCCAGAAAGTAGATGGGTGGAAAATGGAGTCCAATGGTTCTTATTCACCTATCTAGGTGAAAAATGGGGTGGAAAAGGACAACAATTTGAGACGGAATCGCTAGTTGATATGGCGAAGAATATAATCAAGAATCAAGGTGTACTGTGTTTAGAAGTTGTTACTAATGCACAAGGAGAAATACTTTCACATCATTTATCACAGATTTCCGCCATCGGTAAAATAGGTAATAATTAAAAATTTAATCTGAATATATCAACTCACTAGTGTCCCATTAAAATTGGGACGTTATTAATAATCAAATAAACCTGGTCCATTAGGTCCAAATCGTTCTTTGTCATT
>DNNJ01000289.1 GCA_003487955.1 Clostridiales bacterium
TCCCTGTACTTAGCCTCTGTTGGCAAGAGGAATGTCCCCAAATCAGGTTCAGAAAAATGGGGTTAGGGCATCTTTATATATTGCATAATGAACATGGTCCTCCCACTTGCCGTTAATTTCCAAGTATCTCTTTGAATAACCTTCCTGCTCAAAATTAAGCTTTTTCATAATTTCCAATGATCTGACGTTTCGTGGCAGTATATTTACTTCAATTCTATGAAGCCCAAAATCCTCAAACATAATCTTCACCACTTCTTTAATTGCTTCTGTCATATATCCCTTATTAATTTCATCTTTGTCCAACTTGTAACCCATGAAGCAAGACTTAAAGTTTCCCATTATTATATTGCTTAAACAAATATTACCTATTAATTTGTTGTCTTCCTTTTTAAAAATCCAAAATCTTACCAGTTTGTTGCCTTTAAACATATTGTATTCATATCTCATTTGACTTTTTTGGTATGCTGCGGTATAAAAATTCCTTGATCTTTTTGGTTCCCATTCCTTTAAAAAATTATGATTCCTTTTATAATACTCCAAAACTTGTCTGAAATAATTGGGTTTTAATATTTTAAGATATAATCTGTCTGTTTCATATATTATTTGTCTAAACATAGTATCTCCTATACATGCAGCCTTCTTTTTATTTCTGCTATCAAACGCTTATCTTCAAAAATTATAATTGTCGAAAGAGAAATTATGCTTGTTGATATACAAATAATTGATGGGTATAAAACGTCCAAAAGACCAAATACTACGAAAATTATGGGAACTATCCCAAACAAAGCATCAATTATTATATATAAAATATAATCTTCAATGTAGAGTTTTCTGATTTTTGAAATTATAGCCATTGATATCATTGCAAACACACACACGGAAGGTATTACATAATTAATTGACCAACCTCTCCAACCCGTTAAAAAATCCCATATTAAAGCTGTTACGGATATGGTCATAACCTGGTATACAATGTTTTTAGGGATATTTTTGCGCTGGTTTATCAGGGTGATAAGACTTGCCCATACTGAGCCCAATCCACCCAATATTAAAAATGACCATGCTCCGCTTTCCGGCAGCAATATATTTACTGCAACCGAAACAGTGGCGGTTATTATTGAAACTAATAGCATAACCTTGAAAAACGAGGAATATTCCCTATAAACAAATGAGATTTGCGGGAAAACTTCTTCTTGGGGTTTATCACCGGTCAGCCGTTCCTGACAAAGCGGGCAAGACTTTCTTTTTCCAACCACGCTGACATTGCAGTTGTTACAAAATCTCATTATAAAACCTCCAGCTCATCATCAATTATATTAGACTCAATTGTAACGGTTATTCCCATATCAGTTAATGTTTTGAAAAACCTTCTTTGTATTTCAGTACTTGCAAATGCAGAAGTAAAACTGATTCTAAGTGTATTTTCAAAAGAATTTACACAAGCCTGAATTTTGTCTGTACTTACAAATACATCAAATGAATAAATAAAAGGCTTAATGTCATCAGGCATATTGATAACTCCTACATTGGACAATGTTGAAGAATAGCTTTTATCAGCAATTGCATATGCAGTCTTTAAAATCAGATTTTTAATTATCAGCGGGATGACTCTCAATATATAATTATGCTCTAAAGATGCTAACTTGTTAATCCTTCGTGCCATGACATCGGGTGTTAAATTTTCTTTAAACTTTTTCTTTAAAACCTCTATTACTTCCGTTAGTTCATCGTTTCCTTTTGAAAAATCATAATCAACATTTATCACTCCGAAAAAATTGCGGGCTGTTTGTGAGGAATAATAGTTCCTTAGATTTACGGGAATATTTAATACAACAGGTTTTCTTTTTAATCTTGCGGGAATTTCTTCATTAATGGCACACATTAATATTGCCGCTAAAAAAATTGTCAAAGAAGTTTTGTATTCCTTAACCTTTGGTAATATTTCATCAACAGGAATCACGCCCTCGATAATTCTGATACGGTATTCAGGTATCTTCGCACCCTTTATTTTATATGCTTTAATTCTTTTTTTTCTATAAAAATCTTTTTCATCCTTATAATATTTTTGAAAACTGTCATCTTGTTTTTGAGTCTTTGAAGCCTCTATATCTAAAACCGGTGATTTGTCTCTTAAAGCATATTTATATTTAATAGTTATGTAGTGAAAAATTAATGTTCTGAAAAACTGCAGCGCCCCTGCTCCGTCAGCTAATGCATGATATGCTTCAAAGCTTATGCGCTTTCTGTAATACATAACTCGAAATAGCAATGTTTTATTATTTTTATCATATAACGTGGAGCATGGAGGAAGAGTTTCTTCAGCAACAACTGCCTTAAAGCGGCTCTTTTCAAAATAATGCCAAAAAAGTCCGCTCTTTATTACCGACTGATACAGAGGAAATGCTTCCAAAGTGATATCAAGTGCTTGCTGAAGCACCTGCGGGTCAACTGTATCAAATAACTCACATGCAAACCTGAATACTTTTGTGTCGCTTTTTTTACTGTTTGCAGGGAATATTTTAGCAGCATTATCTAATTTGCTCCATTCGGATATTTTCTTATTTTTCATTTAATCCACCTCACATAGAAAGCGATTAATTATATCATAGCATAATTTAACCTGAGGAAATCTTGGCGGAAGGGCAAAAAAACCGTGAAGGGCATCTTTTATCCTATATATTTCAACATAATTTCCTGCTTCCCTCAGCCTTTTGCCGTATTCCTCACCCTCATCACGCAAAGGGTCATATTCTGCGGTTATAATTAATGTTTTAGGCTGCCCCGATAGATTTTTTGAAAGCAATGGTGCAAAATAAGGACTGAATATATCATCTTCCTTGGATTTGTATAATTCCATATAGTCTCTTATCCTTTTGGAAGTAAGCAGATAATCCGTTCCATTTTCTATAACAGACTTAAAAGGAGAATTGCCGGTGTGGTCATTATATGTTGACGGATAAATCAATATTTGTTTGTTAACCTTGAACTCTTTCCTATCCCTTGCTAACAAGGATAAAGCCGCCGACAAATTTCCTCCGGCACTGTCTCCTATCAATACAACTTCTTTATTATTAATTTCCTCATTTGTAATAAATGCTTTTGCTGCTCCATAGCAATCCTCTAAGCCTATGGGAAAGGGATTCTCCGGTGCTAACCTGTAATCTACGGACACCACCTTATGGTTTGTCAGTCTCGTCATATTTGTACAGACTTTGTTGTAGCTGTCAATATTACCTGCCACCCACCCGCCTCCGTGAAAAAACAGAAGCACCGGGCAGTCAGCATTTGCTTCGGGAAAAAATACGCGAACAGGAATGTTGTGGTTTATTGAACCAATTTTAAAGTCACATGTTTTAAACAAAGGTTTTAAAATATGCCTTCGTGTTAAATTTACAAAATTCCTGTGCCGCTGCAAGTTTTCCTTAATATCATATTCATTATAAGACAGCGCTTTAAGTGCCGCTCTTACAACCCTGTTAATAGCCATAATTCCCTCTCAACTGACATCGGTATGGGGACACATCTTCTGTTTAGGGCACGTCTTTGCAGGTGGAAGAAATGTCCCCAAATGTATTATATAGATATTTATTATGTGTGTCCAGAAAAATGTATGTGGATATACATCTCACGCGCCAACCCCTCATTCTGGGAGCTTTAGCCCGAAAGATGCCCTAACCCTATTTTTCAGCGCATATTTTTGTAAAATTTGGCTTTCCTTGTTGACTTTATATTAATATCGTTTAAAATAATATATAAGTTACATAAATTTGGAGGAGGTAACTATGCAAAAATATGTTTGTAATGCATGCGGTTATGTTTATGATCCGGCTGAGGGAGATCCGGATAACGACATAGCTCCCGGCACTTCATTTGAAGACCTTCCGGATGACTGGGTATGCCCATTGTGCGGAGTTGGCAAGGACGAATTTTCACCTGAATAAAGGCTAAAAAAAATGGCGCATTCGCCATTTTTTTTAATTTCCATGAATCTTGATTTGCTGCAGAAGATACTGTCTGTAATAACTGATTTTATTCCTGCGTAGAAGCCGAAATTGATGCTGTGCTGTCACCTGTACTATAGGATGCAATAATACTTATGCCGTCCTCATTTCTCCCCATATAAGATATTGTATCTTCACTTTTTGTCTCGTAAGATTCCTGAGTAAATTCCCCCTTGATTTCTTCATAATAATCCATGAAGTCATTTAATTTTACATCTTCGATTATTACTAATAAATATGCTTCACTATTCATCACGCTTACAATATTCCCCTTTTTAAACTTAGGAATCTTACCGGACAATTCAGAATCAGGCCATTCAGTAGAACCAAATGTGACATCTCCCTCTTCAGTCTTTATCGTTACCTCATCGCCGTCTAAGTCTATATCTGCATCTCCTACAGCCTGTTCAATAATTTTTTCTGCAATTTTTTCTTCAAACTTTTGTTTTGCATTACAACCGATTAGTAATGATAACAAAATAATTATTATAAGAATACAAGATATCTTTTTCATATTTCTACCCCTTTGGATTTTGCCTTCATTATACAGTAATTTATAATAATTGTAATCACCCTGAGGGTGATATTTTAAAAAAAATCAGTATGAAATAGGGGTTATTTACATGAATTTTACTTGGAAGTGAATTTTAAATATATTATTGATATAGAAGATT
>DNNJ01000125.1:0-3111 GCA_003487955.1 Clostridiales bacterium
TTATTGGGGACATTCCTTTAACGCTCATCCACAAAGACTTGCTTAATTTTAAAGGCATGTATCCCTTCCTCCGGCGACAACTCTAAAATTTCATATCTAAGATTCCTGTTAACTATTGTAATATACTATATTTTAAAATATATTGCAAATATTTTTTAAAATATTTAAATTTGAATTGAAATTGTGGATAAAAAATGATAGTATGGTAAGTGTCTGTGGATAACTTTTTATCAACATTTTAAATGGACAACTTGTTATTAATCAATACAAATACTAAGATATTCAATTATTATAATGTTCACATTTTTTATAAACAACCTGTTTATATCCTTAATATTATCAATATATAAGATATTAATCAACATATTGTTATTTTTTTTTATCAACACCGGAGGAAATTATGAATTTTGAAGAATTATGGAATGAAGTACTTGAAATAGTAAAAGAAGATACTAATCAAGTAAGCTTTAACACTTGGTTTAAGCCGCTTAAAATTGTAGCGTATAAAAACAACACAATTTATTTGGAAACTGCAGACGATTTTTTAAGAAATACGATCAGAAAAAGGCATTATAATTTTCTTAAAAATGCATTTAACTATGTTCTAAAAAAAGAAATTGAACTATTATTCACTATTCCCGGAGAGAACATAGATAAGGAAGAAATTAAGAAATATGATACAAATGGTTTAGACGATACAGATACCATATATAACGGAAGAATACTAAATCCAAAATACAGATTTGATAACTTTATAATAGGAAACAGCAATCGTTTTGCTCATGCAGCTTCATTGGCTGTTGCAGAAGCACCTTCAACAGCATATAATCCCTTGTTTATATATGGAGGCGTAGGTCTTGGAAAGACTCATTTAATGCATGCAATAGGACATTATATTTTGGACAGCAGTCCTGAAACTTATGTACTGTATGTAACCAGTGAGAAGTTTACCAATGATCTTATTAATTCAATTAAAGACGGAACTAATGAGGAATTTAGAAATACATACAGAAAAGCCGATGTACTTTTGGTAGACGATATTCAATTTATTGCCGGAAAAGAAAGTACCCAGGAGGAATTCTTCCATACCTTTAATGCTTTACATGAAGCGAATAAACAAATTATTGTATCCAGTGATAATCCTCCTTCTGAAATACCGACATTGGAAGACAGGCTGCGTTCACGTTTTGAATGGGGATTAATAGCGGATATTCAGCCGCCGGATTATGAAACAAGAATTGCAATATTAAGAAAAAAAGCTGAAGCTGAAAACTACAATATTCCGGATGAAGTAATTACATACATTGCCCAGCATATTCAATCAAATATACGTAAACTTGAAGGAGCCCTTATTCGTATTTATGCTTATGCTTCCCTTACAAATAAAAAGGAAGTTTCTCTTGAATTAGCTCAGGAAGCACTAAAACACCTTATATCCAAGAATAAAAAAGTATCTGCTTCCGATATTAAAGAAGTTGTTGCTAATTATTACAATATTTCTATTGATGAAATAGTATCCAAGAAAAAAACTAAAAATATAGCATATCCAAGACAAATTGCCATGTATATAGCAAGAAAGCTGACAGATTTGTCTCTGCCTAAAATAGGTGATGAATTTGGAGGAAGAGATCATTCAACCGTTCTCCATGCCTGCAATAAAATTGATGAAGATATGGAAAACAGTCAAGAAGTGAAAAAAAATATTGATGATTTAATCTCAATGCTTAATAATTAACATAAAAATGTTGACAAACTGTTCGTAATTGTTTATAAAAACAAAAGAATTTTAAATGTATCGGATAAATAATAAAACTATCAACAGTATAAATTTTTTTTAATATTAAAAATACAATGCTTTAAATGGTTTTCAACAAATTAACAGCACCTACTAATATTACTAATAATTATTTTATATATTTCTACTAATGAATAACAAATAATTTTTTTCAACAATAAATAAATAATTACTAAAAGGAGCCTAAGTATGAAAGTAACAATTAACCAGAATGAACTTAATAAAGCTATTAATATAGTGCAAAAGGCTGTTTCTTCAAGAACACCCCTTCCTATTTTGTCGGGAATACTTATTGAAGCAAAAAATAATATGCTTATTTTAACAGCAACAGATTTAGATTTAGGAATCAAAACATATTCTCCCTGTGAAATTGAAGAAGAAGGATCAATTGTGGTGCAATCAAGATTAATCGGTGATTTTGTCAGGAAACTTCCATCAAATACATATGTGTTTATTGAAACTATGGAAAACAATAATATGGAAATAAAATGCTTGAATTCTGAAATTAATATACTTGGTAATTCAGCTGACGAATATCCTGACAATACATTCGATAATGAAGGAGAATCTTTTAAAATAAGTTCAGAAGTGCTTAAAAGTTTAATAAAACATACATATTTTGCTGCAGCAATAGAAAATATTAAACCCATATTTACAGGTTGTCTTATTGAAATCAAAAATAATTTATGCACCATTGCAGCTCTTGACGGGTACAGAATGGCGGTAAAAAAGGAGCCCCTCGACTATAACGGAGATATTTCAATAGTTATACCTTCTAAAACATTGTTTGAAATACTCAGGATTATTGAAGAAAATAAAGATGAAACAGAAATAACAGTGTCTGAAAGCCATATTTCCTTTAAAGTAGAAAATACAATTATAATTTCAAATCTTTTGGAAGGAAAATTTATAGATTATGAAGGTATTATTAAAGACAATTATGTAACTGTTGCAAAAGTAAATACGGAAGAGATTAGAGACAGTATTGAAAGAGCTTCACTTCTTGCAAGAGATGATAAGAATAATTTAATTATTTTGGATATTAAGGATTTCAATATGCAAATTTATTCTGCTTCTGAATACGGCAATGTTGAAGAAAATATATCTATTGATAAAGAAGGAGAGGATATCAAAATAGGTTTTAATTCAAAATATATCTTAGATTATTTAAAAGTTATAGACAGTGAAATGATTTCATTGAACTTAATAGGAAAAAACAATCCGTGTTTTATTAAAGAAGTAAATGAAGAAAAAGAAGAAAATAATGAAAACTATATTTATATGGTACTGCCGGTGAGGATAAGCTAGGAGATGCC
>DNNJ01000125.1:3352-3570 GCA_003487955.1 Clostridiales bacterium
CATAAGGAAGGAGTATTATGGAAAGAATAATCATTAATACGGAATATATTAAACTAGACCAACTGTTAAAGTTTGCAAATGCCGTTGAAGGCGGAGGTATGGCTAAAATTGTCATACAAGACGGATTAGTAAAGGTTAATGGAGAGATTGTGCTGCAAAGAGGAAAAAAGTTAAGAGTAGGAGATGTAATTGAATTCAATAATGAAAAATATTTAATT
>DNNJ01000125.1:3851-9381 GCA_003487955.1 Clostridiales bacterium
TAGAATGAGGAAGAATGATAGTAAATAAGCTTATAATTAAAAATTACAGGAATTTTAAAGAAGCCGAAGCAGAATTAAATGATTCTCTTAATATTTTTATAGGAGACAACGGACAAGGAAAGACTAATCTTATGGAGTCAATTTATATTGCATCCATAGGAAGAACTTTCAGATTAAACAGTGAAAATGAGTTGATTAATTTTTTTGAAAACAAAAGCTCCGTTGAAGTTCATCTTTCGAAAAATAATTACAATATCAAAATAGAAATAATATTGGAAAAAAATAAAAAAAAGCAGGTTTTCATAAATGGTGTGAAGCTTGATAAAACATCTGAAATGATAGGTGTATTAAATAATGTTATTTTTACACCGGATGATATGAAAATTATTAAGGGAAGTCCTGTTGAAAGACGTAAATTTATTAATATTGATATTTCACAAATAAAGCCTAAATATAAGTATTTACTGAATAAATATAAAAAGATTACAACAGAAAGAAATATGCTGTTAAAAAACTACTATACAAAATATGAAAATAAGGATATTATTAGTATTTGGAATGATTACTTAGTTAATACAGGAACAGAAATATCACTTTACAGAAATGAATACATAAGTAAATTAAAAAAAGCTGCAACAGAAATATATTCAAGCATATCGGGAAATAAGGAAACCTTAGATATATTTTATTTAAGCAATATTGGATGCATTACAGACAGGGATGAAGTAAAGAAAACATTTTATGAAAAAATAAACAAAAACTTTAAAAATGAAATTTTAAAAGGAGCTTCCCTTTACGGTCCTCATAAGGACGATTTAATAATAAAAATAAATGGAAAGGAATGTAAATATTTTGGCTCCCAAGGGCAGCAGCGAACAGCAATTTTAGCATTAAAACTTGCTGAAATCGAAATAATAAAGGAAGAAGCAGGCGAATATCCTATTTTATTATTAGATGATGTATTATCGGAACTTGATAATAAAAGAAAAAACTATCTTATTGAGCATATTAGAGGTATACAAACTATAATTACAAGTACGGATGAGCTTGAGCTGAATAATTTAACTAAGAATTTTAATAAAAAAATTTTTTATATAAACGAAGGAAAAATAAGCAGCATTTTAAATTAGAGGAGAAATAAATGGCGACAGATAAGAATAATAATCATTACAGTGCAGATCAGATTCAAGTTCTTGAAGGCTTGGAGCCTGTAAGGAAAAGACCCGGAATGTACATCGGCTCTACAGGAGAAAGGGGACTGCACCAGCTGATTTATGAGGTTGTAGACAACAGCATAGATGAAGCATTGGCCGGGTATTGCGATACCATTAAATTAACGATAAATGAAGATAATTCAGTTGTGGTTGTAGATAATGGGAGAGGCATTCCCATTGAAACAAATAAAAAGACAGGTAAATCAACATTAGAAACTGTTTTGACAGTCCTTCATGCAGGCGGGAAATTTGACAATGATGCATATAAGGTATCAGGAGGGCTTCATGGAGTTGGGGTTTCGTGTGTAAATGCACTGTCAGAATATTTGGTGGCAGAAGTAAACTGGAACGGCAAAAAATACAGACAAAGATATGAAAGAGGTATTGCAAAGACAGAAGTTGAATTAACAGGTAACACAAAACAAACGGGAACAAGTATTACATTTATTCCTGATTCCACAATTTTTGATACATTGGAGTTTAATTATACAACTATTAAGCATAGAATGAGGGAATTAGCATTTTTAAATAAGGGAATAAAAATAATCCTTGAAGACAAAAGAAACAAAATGAAGAATGAGTTTCATTATGAAGGGGGAATTAAGGAGTTTGTAAGATTTTTAAACAGCAAGAAGGAGCCTCTTCATAATGATGTTATCTATACCGAGGGAGCAAAAGATAAGGTAATTGTAGAAATTGCAATTCAATATACAGATTCCTATAATGAAAATATATTTTCATTTGTAAACAATATTAACACAATTGAAGGCGGAACTCATTTAGTAGGATTTAAAACTGCTCTTACACGTGTTATAAATGATTATGCAAAAAAAGCAAATTTAATAAAAGAAAATGAAGTTGGAATTACCGGCGAAGATATAAGGGAAGGTATTACTGCAATATTGTCAATTAAAATAACAAATCCTCAGTTTGAAGGTCAGACGAAAACCAAGCTTGGAAACAGTGAAACAAGGGGAATAGTTGACAGTATTACGGGAGAGGCTTTAAGTATATATTGCGAGGAAAATCCTAAAATTGCCAAAGCAATAGTAGAAAAATCTTTAAAATCTGCAAGAGCAAGAGAAGCAGCCAGGAAAGCAAGAGATTTAGTAAGAAGAAAGGGTGCTCTTGAAAGTATGGCACTGCCGGGTAAATTGGCAGACTGCTCGGAGAAAGACCCTGCTCTCAGTGAAATTTGCATTGTTGAAGGTAATTCAGCAGGAGGCTCGGCAAAAGAAGGAAGAGATAGAAGAACACAAGCAATACTTCCTTTAAGGGGTAAAATTTTAAATGTTGAAAAATCAAGAATAGACAGAATACTTAATTCTGAAGAAATTAAAAATATGATTACGGCATTTGGCTGTGGAATAGGAGAAGATTTTGATATTTCAAAATTAAGATACCATAAAATTATAATTATGACAGATGCTGACGTAGACGGAGCACATATAAGAACTTTGCTGCTTACATTTTTCTACAGATATATGAAAGAGCTGATTACCGGAGGACATGTTTATGCTGCCCAGCCTCCTTTATACAGAGTTAAAAGGGGTAAAATTGAAAAATATGTATACAGCGATGCTGAGCTCAATCAAGTTTTGGAGGAAATTGGAAGAGATAATAAGAATGAAATACAAAGATATAAAGGTCTTGGAGAAATGGACCCGGAGCAGCTTTGGGAAACAACAATGAATCCTGAAAACAGAATCCTTTTAAGAATTAATGAGGAGGATGCAATGGAAGCAGATGAAATATTCAATGTATTAATGGGAGATAAGGTTGCTCCAAGAAGAGAATTTATTGAAGAAAACGCAAAATATGTACAGAATTTAGATATATAGGCTGAGGGGTTGTAAATGAGCGAAAATGAGAATAAAAGCAAAATTATAGATGTAAATATTTCTGAAGAAATGCAGAAGTCTTATTTAGACTATGCTATGACTGTAATTGTATCAAGAGCATTGCCTGATGTAAGGGATGGACTTAAACCGGTTCACAGAAGAATTTTATATTCAGCAAGTGAATTAGGACTTTCACCGGATAAACCACACAAGAAAAGCGCCCGTATAGTTGGAGACGTTTTAGGTAAGTATCATCCCCACGGAGATACTGCAGTGTATGATGCCATGGTAAGATTGGCACAAAGTTTCTCTATGCGTTATGCATTAATTGATGGACATGGAAACTTCGGCTCCGTAGACGGTGACCAGGCAGCAGCAATGCGTTACACTGAAGCACGTATGTCAAAAATGGCAATGGAGATGCTTCGTGATTTCAACAAGGATACGGTTGATTTTAGACCAAATTTTGATGAAACGTTGAAGGAGCCCGTTGTGCTTCCAAGTCGTTTTCCTAACTTGCTGGTAAACGGCTCATCAGGTATAGCAGTTGGAATGGCAAGCTCCATACCTCCTCATAATTTAGGAGAGGTAATAAATGGAACAATTGCTTATATTGAAAATCCTGATATTGATATTCCCGGACTCATGAGGTATATAAAAGGTCCTGATTTTCCCACAGGAGCTATAATTGAAGGTAAAGACAACATTAAAAATGCCTATTTAACAGGAAGAGGGATATTAAAGGTAAAGGCTAAAGTTGAAATAGAAGAAATGAAAAACAATAAAAGTCGAATATTAGTATCAGAGCTTCCATATCAGGTGAATAAGGCAAGACTTATTGAAAAAATGGCTGAGCTTGTAAAGGATAAAAGAATTGACGGAATTTCCGACATCAGAGATGAAAGTGACAGAACAGGAATGAGGATTGTTATTGAAATTAAAAGAGATTATAATCCCAACATAGTTCTTAATCAATTATACAAGCATACACAGATGCAGGACAGCTTCAGCGTAATAATGATTGCTTTGGTAGATAATGAGCCAAAGGTTTTAAACTTAAAAGAAATGATTTACCACTATGTGGAGCATCAAAGGGAAGTTATTATAAGAAGAACAAAGTATGATTTAAATAAAGCAGAGGCAAGAGCACATATTGTTGAAGGTTTATTGATTGCAATTGATAATATTGATGAAGTTATTAAAATAATAAGAGCTTCTTATGATGATGCTGAAACAAGATTGATGGAAGCATTTGCTCTTACTGAAATTCAAGCAAGGGCCATAGTGGATATGAGACTTAGACGTCTCCAAGGTCTTGAAAGAGAAAAATTAAATGCTGAATATGATGAGCTGATTAAAATGATAAATAAGTTTAAAGAAATTTTATCCAGTCAGCACTTGATTGACCAAATAGTCAAGGATGAATTAAAAGAGATAAAAAATAATTTTTATGATGAAAGAAAAACGGAAATTATAGCCGAAGAAGGGGAAATCAATGTAGAAGATTTAATAGAGGAAGAAAATGTTGCAATTACATTGACACATTTCGGTTATATAAAAAGGCTTCCGGAAGATACTTATAAAGTTCAAAACAGAGGCGGAAAGGGAATTACCGCACTTACAACAAGAGATGAAGACTTTGTAAAGGATTTATTTATAACATCAACTCATGATTATTTAATGTTTGTTACAAACAAAGGAAAAATATATAAAATAAAAGCATATGAAGTACCGGAAGCAAGACGTCAGGCCAAAGGAACCGCTGCAATAAACTTAATTAATATTGAATCCGGTGAAAAAATAAAATCATTGATTCCGATAAGAGAATTTAATGACGATGAATTTTTAATATTTGTAACAAAGAAAGGAATTATCAAAAAAACTAAGCTCAGCGAATTTGAATCAAACAGAAAGACCGGTTTAGTGGCCATAAAAATTGCCGAAGATGATGAATTGATAAGTGTAAACAAAACAGACGGAACAAAGGATATATTCATTGTTACAAAACAAGGAAAAGGAATAAGATTCCATGAAGGCGACGTGAGAGATACCGGTAGAAACACTATGGGAGTTAAGGCAATAACACTTTCCAAAAACGATGAGCTAATTGCTATGAGCATTATTAAGAAAAGTGATGAAACCAAACACATTTTAACCGTTACTGAAAACGGCTATGCAAAAATAACCCTTTCTCAGGATTACAGACCTCAGAGCAGGGGCGGAAAAGGTATGAAAGCCCACAACATAAATAAAAAGACAGGGCTTATAGTAAATTCATTAATTGTTGACAAAGAAGATGATGTTATGATTTTAAGTACAAGCGGCACAATAATCAGAATGCATGCAACGGATATTTCCATAATGGGAAGAGATACTCAAGGTGTTATAGCAATGAGATTGAAAGATGACGACAAAGTCGCCTCAATAGCAAAGATTTTTTCAGAGGAAGATATTGAAACAGAAGAATAATGGAGG
>DNNJ01000125.1:9609-30818 GCA_003487955.1 Clostridiales bacterium
AATAATGGAGGGAAAATATGTCTTTAGAAATTGAAAACAAAATACAGGATAGCATTATAGAAATAAAACCAATCGGAGAAGTAGATATATACACTTCTCCTAAACTGAAAAATCAAATATTTGCATTGATTGAAGAAAGAAATACCGACATCATTATTGACGGTGAAAGCTTGGAGTATATTGACAGTACAGGTCTTGGGGTTTTGATGAGCATTTATAAAAAGATGCAGGAAAACAGTTTAAATTTAAACATAATAAATTTAAAGCCCAATATTTATAAACTTTTTGACATTACAGGTTTAAACAAAGTTTTTAATATCCGGGAGTGATGAAATGGATGAAATATTATTGAAAATTCCCAAAAAATCCGAATATATGAGCACAATAAGATTAACATCATCTGCTCTTTCAAATTTAAAAGGTTTCAACATTGATGAAATTGAGGATATAAAGGTAATAATATCTGAAATTTGCACATTTTTTATTAAGAATTTAAGCCTTAGCACGGAAGAGCTTGAAATAAGTTATCAAGTTTTCCCAAATAAGATTATTGTGACGGTAGCTGATTTAAATGCCGGCGAAATATCTGAAGATAGCTTAAATGATGATATGAGCGTAATGATTATTGAAAGTTTGTCTGATAATTTCAATTATGATTTAAACAATAAAACAATAACCTTTGAAAAAACTAAAATAGGCGTTGATTAATATGTGTGAAGCGGATAAAAACTACAAGTGTATTAAAAACTATGATTTGTTTTTACTTTATCATGAAAAAAGAGATATTGAAGTAAGAAATCAAATTTTTGAAAAATATAAATACATGGCTGAAATCATATCTCGTAAATACAGCAACAGGGGTATTGAGCATGATGATATATACCAAATTGCATGCATGGGACTGATTTTTGCCATAGAAAGATTTGATATAACAAAAGGATTTGAATTTACAAGTTTTGCAACACCAACCATATTAGGAGAAATAAAAAAATATTTCAGAGATAAGGGCTGGGCTGTTAAGGTGCCCAGAAAAATTCAGGAAATATCAAGAAAGGTAAATGAATATAACAATATTTTGGCAGGCAAGCTTCACAGGGCGCCAACTATAAAGGAAATTGCCGAATATGCAAACAGTACCGAGGAAGAAGTTTTGGAAGCCTTTGAGGCAGGAAGAATGTTTAATTCCCAGTCTCTTGATGAAAAGTTTGATTTAAGCAAGGATGAAAATGACATATCGCTCATGGATGTTGTGGGAGCAGAGGATAAACATTTTAATCTGATTGAAAATAAAGATTTTATAAACAAATCAATGAGCAAATTGAATGACCTTGAAAAAAATATCATTATTCAGAGGTTTTATAAAAATAAAACTCAAAGCGATATTGCAAAAGAATTAAAAATATCTCAAATGACTGTATCAAGAATAGAGAAAAAATCTTTGGAAAAATTAAGAATTGAATATTATAAGTAAAAAGGATATTAAAAAAAAGGAGGTAATATGAAAAAAGGAAGATTATTTGTAATTGGAGTTATTGTTATTGTATTTTTGGTAATTAATTCATTTACCGGCCTAGTAGAATTTATTACAAATTATTTGTGGTTTAAAGAAGTGGGCTATACCGAAACATTCTTTACCAAAATCAAAGCGCAAATTATGATTGGAGTTCCAATTTTTATAATATTAAGCATCTTATTGTATATATTTATAAAGAAACTAAAGAAAAAATATGATGAAGAATCAGAAGTTATTAATGTAAATAAAAAAAACAATTTATATATTAAATTGATATCTGCAGGAATAAGTCTCTTTATAACATTGAATATAATATCCACCATGTGGTTTGAAATTCTTCAATATATAAATGGTGTAGAATTTGGAGCAGCTGACCCTATCTTTAATAATGATGTGAGTTTTTATGTATTTAAACTGCCCCTTATAAATACAATCGTAAACTCGATTATTTCCATACTATTTCTGTTGACAGTAATTATAATATTGTTTAACGGCTTTCTTGCGCTTAAGGACAGCATAAAGAATGTTTCAGAGCAATTTGAAGACATACAGCAATTTCCCCGCCGGCATTTAGATTTAAGTAATATTTTAAATAAAAAGTTTGCTGAAAGAATAATAAATCAGCTTTCAATTATAGGCGTTCTATTAATTTTATTACTTGGTGCGAGATATGTATTAAGAAGCTATGATTTATTATATTCCCGGTTAGGACGTGTATTTGGAGCAGGATATACGGATATTAACATTACTTTGAATTTATACAGAATATTAGCTGTAGGATGTGTTGTTGCTGCAGCAACTTTTTTTATCGGTGCAAGAAAAAGAAATTTGAAAATAGCATTGGCAGTTCCTGCAGCACTTATTATTATTTCAATTGCAGGAACCGGTTTGGCAGGCGGTGTAGAAAAGTTCATAGTTGAGCCTGACCAGTTGTCAAAAGAAACAGAATACATGCAATACAGCATAAAAAGCACTCAAAGTGCTTATGCTTTAAAAGATGTAAAAACAATACAATTTCCTGCCAATAACAATTTGACAATTGATGATTTACAAAATAACCCCCAAGTAATGGACAATATAAGAATAAATGACCAGGAGCCTTTAATTCAAGTTTACAATCAGCTGCAGGGTATCAGACCCTATTATGTGTTTAATGATGTAGATGTGGACAGATATGTAATTGACGGCGTTTACAAGCAGGTTTTCCTTTCAGCAAGGGAGCTTGACCAAGACAGATTAAATGAACAGGCAAGAACCTGGGTCAATCAATATTTAAAATACACTCACGGCTATGGAATAACGGTATCCACCGTAAATAATGTTACACCTCAGGGACAGCCTGAAATGCTGGTTAAAAATATTCCGCCGACAACGGAAACAAACTTTAATATCCAAAGACCTGAAATATATTTTGGTGAAAAAACCAATAATTATATAATTGTAAATACAGACGAAAAGGAATTTGATTATCCTTCAGGCGCCGATAATGTTGAAACATTATACGAAGGCGAAGCAGGAATCAACCTTTCTTTCTTTAACAGACTTATGTTTAGCATAAGAATGGGCAGCTACAGAATGATGATATCCAACAATATTGACAGCAATTCCAAAATCTTAATCAATAGAAACATTATGCAGAGGGTTTTTGAAATAGCTCCTTTTATGTACTATGACCCGGATGCATATATTGTAGTAAATCAAGATGACGGCAAATTATACTGGATTATTGAAGGATTTACCGTAAGCGACAGATTCCCTTATTCACAACCTACAGACATATTTATTAACGGAATGAGTGTTAATTATGTAAGAAACTCAGTAAAGGTTGTTATAGATGCATATGACGGCTCAATTGATTTTTATGTGGTAGATGAAAATGACCCTATTATAAAAACCTATGACAAAATTTTTACGGATTTATTGAAACCAATTGATGAAATGCCTGAAGGTCTGAGAAAACATATAAGATATTCACAAGCATATTTCGATGTACAGTCAGATATGTACAGATTGTACCACATAGAAAATACAACGGTTTTCTTTGGAAGAGAGGATTATTGGGATTTGGCAAATGAAAAATATATGGACGGAGGAGAAGGACCTGCAGGCTCGAGTTATCTGATGTTTAAACTTCCAGGTGAGGATGGTGTTGAATTTTTATTGACCAATCAATATACTCCACAAAATAAAGATAATATGATAGCACTTCTTGCAGCACGAAATGACGGCGAAAGTTACGGTGAGCTCGTGCTGTACGAATTCCCCAAAACAAAAGTAATTGCCGGACCTAATATGATTGAAACAAAAATTGACCAAGATACAAATATATCTTCACAACTTACATTGTGGAGTCAAATGGGTTCAGATGTTTTGAGAGGAAACACTGTGGTAATCCCAATAGAAGAATCCTTGCTGTATGTAGAGCCCATATATTTGAAATCAGATACAGACAGCAATTTCCCTGAAATGAAAATGGTTGTTGTATCCTATGGCGATAAAATATTGATGGAGCCTACATTAGATACAGCCATAGAAAGGCTTTTTGGTATATCTGAACAAAAACCAGAAAGACCTCAAGAGCCCGATACAGAATATGACGATACCAATATAAATGACTTAATTAATAAAGCTAATGAAATATTCAACGATGCCAATAAAGCCTCACAAAACGGGAATTGGGCAGAATACGGCAGAAAAATTGATGAATTGGAAAGAACTTTAAATCAGCTTAATGTTATGATAAACGGTGGGCAGCAAGAAACTCAGGAAGAATTAACGGACGAAGAATTAGCTGTTCAGGAAGAAGAAATAAACGAAAACTAAACACAAAAAAACAAGCACCGGCAGCTATCATGGCTTCCGGTGCTTTATTTTTCTTGATTAGACTCTGGTCAGTTGAATGTAACGCATCAGAATCGCAGCTACTTCAGCACGAGTTGCGTTTCCCTGTGGATTCAGGCTCTTGTCCGAACCTAAAATCAGACCGTTTTCCACTGCCCATTGCATTGCGGGAGTTGCCCAGTCGCTGACCTGTCCTGCATCAGCAAAATCGTTTATGTCATGGTCTGAAGCAGGGGAGCCGGTGTAACGATACAGAATCGAAATCAGCTGCTCACGGGTCACATCAGCCTCCGGCAAAGAGCCGTCGGAAATGCCATTGTCTCTTGCCCATATTTGTGCAGCAGAATACCAAGAGCTTCCGCTGTCAGCAGTATGACCGTCCAATCGAGCGAGAACAGTCCAGACCATTGCACGTGTCATTTGATTGTCAGGCGAGAACGTTGAATTAGAAGTACCTGCAAACAGCCCTCTGCTGATTACATAGTCTATAGCATCCTTGCCCCAGTGGCTTGCAGTATCATTCATCTTTCCCGGTGCATCCGGTGCCACAACAGGAGGAGCAGGCTTCTTTTCGGGTGTTGACTGAGGAACCGGTGTGGTCGGAGTTGTAGGAGGTGTCATACTTCCTCCGGAGGATGAACTGCTGCCACCGCCTGTAAAAGTCCAATGGGCATAGATGGTGGTATCGGCAGTGAAGACAGTATTTGTCGTCACTGGTGTTCCTCCGCTAACTTCTGTAAACCAGCCGTTAAAACGGTAACTGCCGGACCGCGTCGGAGTTAAAAGAACAGATAACTTGCCGTCTGCATCGGTGTTCAAGGTGCCGGGAAAAAGTGTGTTGCCACCGTTTATGTCAAAGGAAACCGTATAAATTTCTGCACTTTCCGGCTGTACTCGCACATATTTGCTGGCGGTGAAGGTCGCTTCAACCGGACTTGTAACTTCCGTGGCTGTAGATGTTTTATCCCCTGCAAATACCGTATGCCCATAAGAGCCGTTAAAGGAAGGCTCCTTATTGAAGGCAAAGTGACCGGATGCACCTTGAGTCTGGACAGTGATAATGCCGTCGTTGATCACTATGCTGTCACCCTGTAAGCCCTTAGAATTATATGAAGTCAGGTTCAAATTTCCCCTTTCGATGGTGAGTACTCCATTTGTTTTCAAGCAGCAAGCCGCTCCCTCATTTCCATATTCCACAACTATCAGACTGCCGCCAATATCCACTGTGAGATTGTCAGCTCCCAAAATACCTGTGACTGAATCATATATTGTCAAGCTGCCCTTACCTGTTAGAGAAAGGGATTTTCCGCTTAAGATACCAATTTGTACATTGTAGCCTTCACTAGTTTCCGGGTTGCTTGGCCATGTACCTATCCGGTTCTGGCCCACAAGCTCGACAATTAAATCATCTTCCGTATATATAGCATCAATTAATGATGAAGTTGGAGTGATGACCGCCTTATTCAGAGTCAGAGTCTTGGTGGCAGGGTTGTAGCTCACTCTGCCGCTGATGCCCTGGCCGGTAATGTTGTCTTTGTTGGAGTCATTAACGGAGACATCCAAAACTTTTAGATAAGGGATAACTTCATAAGTTGCAGTAACTTCTACCCTACCTTTTGGCATAATAAAGTCTGTGCTTGAATCCTGCGCGTCGATGAGAGTAACACCGCCGCTCTGCACAGTCCACTTTTTAAACTGCTGACCTGCCGGAGCAGGGTCTGCCGTAAGCATGACAGTTTCACCAGGTGCTGCTGTCGATTTATTTGCCGTTCCATTATTGACGTTGATTGAGTAAGCACCGAATTCGGACAGCTTTACAAACTTGTAGGCGCTGATTTTCCCGTCCGTAAAAGGTAAAACGGTTTTATTGATACCTGCACCACCGGGGTCAACATTAGAGTCTGTATTGGCCCACCATGTGTATGCAGGAGCAGTCAGTTCCATATTACTATTATATTCTAAAAGGAATGCCTTATCATTTCCGCTTAAAATTAGAGTGCCTCCGGCATGGGTTATTTTACCATATGGCATGTATGCTCCGTAGCTTGCCGAAGTTCCAGTACTAGCTGTGGCTGTGACACTGCCGCCATTTATGGTCATGCCGTCAGCGCAAATCCCGCTGGAATTATCGGCGCTGCCGCCGATGGCTGTAATGTTGCCGCTGTTAATGATTACATCACCGGAATAAGAAAAAATCCCAGAGGAATAGGAGTCTGTACTTGTACCGCCTGTGGTTGTGAGGGAACCACTACCTGAAAAAGTAATATCATTTTCTGAATCAATTCCATAGCTAGGACCATTGCCTGAATAGCAGCTGGCAAGAGCATTCTGTGAGTCGGAAGCCAGCACAATTTCCACTGCCCCGTTTACAATTTTCAGTGCTGTTGCGGCATCGCTTGTGTAGTCAAATCCCGTAAGAATCAGCTTCTTTTCAGTTTCCTTCCAGGTGTATCCACTCACATCATCAGCTGCAGGACCGGTTAATGCAGCCAAACGGAAGGGATTTGCACCTTCTTCAGATGTATCCAGAATTAGAGTGGGATTCGATAAAAAGTCATTTACTTGTTGTCCGTCCACAGTGACATTACCGCCGATGACATTGATGGAAGAGAGTACTATTCCGCTTATATTTACCGTGCCATCGATTACGGTCAAGCCGCTTTCAAGATCGCCGCAGATATTTACCTCGCCCGAGCTTACAACGACATCGGCATTAACATTTCCGCTATAGCCAATAGCTGCCCCAGTGGTTGTCAGCTTACCGCCGTTGACATACACCGATGATAAATCAACAGCGTCGTAGGTACTGCCTCCCGCTGCCGTAAGTGAACCGTAGAGATATAGGCTGCCAGAGCTGCTAAGTCCATAATTGTTTCTGTTAGTTATGTCCACGCTTGCCTCTGCCTCGATAGTAACATCTCCTGAAGCATGTACTGCGTTATTAATACCGGATTCGTTTACTTTCACAGTGCCGCTGTGGAAAGTTAATGTACCACCGGTATACAAAGCGTTGGTAAAATCCTGGCCACCGTGTGTTATTGTTAAGGTTCCCCCACCATCACCGACACTGATGATAAGATTGCCTTCACAATGGATTGCATCAGGTGCGTAAGGATCGTCGACGTTAAGTGAAACATCCCTGTTGTAAATTAGATTAATAATGTCATCTTCATCACAATCGATTTCAATGTAATCACCGCCATAACTGCTGTTCAGTGTAAGGGTGGCGGTGGATGCATCCCATGCCCAGCCGGTACCACTATTATCACTCGCAAGGCTTATACCGGTTTCTCCCCCAATGTCCATGGTACCGGAAGCCATACTCCCTGTTTCGGCAGAAACTGTCAAGGGCAGCATTGTCATAATCATACAAACTGCTAAAACCAAGCTTCCGATTCTTTTTACTTTTTGATTCATTTTTTATTTCCTCCTCATTCTTTGTTTGGCTGTATGGTCAGCCGGTCGAGTATTTCTGCCAAGGCAATCCGAGCACCATTTTGCCAGAATATATACCGGCCGTTGGTGTCGGGGCGAGGCAGCAATTCTAAATCCCGCAGGCTGTCATATCTATGGTCTGCTTCAGGCAGGCGCCGGGTATCGAACAAAATCAAATGACCATTATTCAGCTCAATGTCCAGGGTTTGGCCGTCTAAAATATCAACTCGGGTTATTTGCAGCATACGTAATCACCTCGTTTCTGCCGGGCATGGTGAAAGAAATTTAGTTGCCCGGCATAATTAAAGAGTAGCAGAAAAATTTTCTTAGATGTGAAGGGTTAAGAAATCTTAATCCTTTTATAAAAAAAATTTTTTGGGATTTATTTCTTTTTAAAAATATGGTAAAATAGTGCAAAAGAACCGGGGTGGAAGGATGAAAAAAATTAAGCTCTTAATGGTAGAGGATGAAGCCGATGTGCTTGAAATAAATCGGGAATATTTTGAAGGCAAGGGATATGAAGCTGTCTGTGCGGATACCCTTTCTAAGGCACGTTTTCTGTTAGAGGAGCATGCACCGGATTTGATTCTTTTGGACGTGATGATGCCGGATGGGTCAGGCTTTGACTTTTGTGCAGAGCTGCGGCAAAAAACAAACGCCCCCATCATCTTCCTGACGTGCAGGGATGAAAATGAGAGCGTTGTAAAAGGTCTTTTGCGGGGCGGGGATGATTATGTCACCAAGCCCTATGATTTAAATATACTTAGCGCCAGGGTTGGAGCCCAGCTTCGGAGGTCGGGCATTATGAATGCCGGGAAGATTGAGTTAGCTCCCTTGGTTGTGGATTTTTTATCCGGTGAAGCAACTCTTGACGGGGAACGGATTCCTCTGACCCAAAAGGAATTACAGCTTCTTGGCTGCTTTGCCTTGTTTGCGGGCAGGCGGCTCAGCTGCGAAGAAATCTACCGACGTGCTTGGGGAGAGGCACCAGTCGGTGCTTCAGGAAGCATAAAAACTCATGTTGCCAACCTGCGCAAAAAGCTAAAGTTAGATGATGGCGGCTGGTTTGAATTGGTAAGCTCAGGCAAGAACGAATACACTTTCAGCAAGGTCAGGTATTAGTCCTTATGACGCATTATTCTTTATAGATAGGCAGGGCGAAAAACACTGAGGTGCCATGTCCGTCTTTACTTTCTATCCGGATTTGACCGCCGTGCTGCTCTACAATATGCTTACAAATATATAATCCAAGTCCGGTGCCGGTATCCTGACCGCCGCCGGATTTTTGTTTTTTGTTGTAGCGCCCAAAGATATGAGGCAGCTGTTCAGCCGAAATTCCCACTCCGGTATCCGACACACAAATTAAAATGTCGTCATTTTCCTTTTTGGCCGATAAAGTAATCAAACCACTAATTGTGAAGCGCACTGCATTGGAAATCAGATTAACTATGACCTGTGAAATTCTCCCGGGGTCGGCATAAACGGCAGGCAGACCACTTTCGATGCGGATATCCAGCCGGTTTTGGTTTTTATTGAGGATGGGATAATGGGTTTCAACGGCAGTATGGATGATTTCATCCACATAGCATTGAACCGGCTCCATGACCATACGCCCTTCCTCCATGCGGGTAAGATCTAAGATTTGACCTACCATTAAGGAAAGCCGTTCAGCCTCAGAGGAAATCAGTGTCATCCTGCGGGCTACTTCATCGCCATTCGGCGTGTCAGGCTTTTCCGCAAGCTGCTTTGTGGTTTGAGCATAGCCTGATATCACAGTCAGGGGAGTTTTGAGTTCATGGGAAACATTCCCTAAAAACTCGGTTTTAAGCCTATTCAAGCTTTCCAAAGCCGCTTTTTCCGTTTCTAATTTTTCCTCCGCTTCCTTGGCCTCTCCCAAGACCCGATTGTTCATTTGGAAGAGAGAAACCGTCTGCGCCAGTACAAAGATTAGCATAGCGCCTCCGGTGATAGGCGCATTGGGTCCATCACCAAAGATATCGCTGTACATTATTATATCAGACAGGACGGCAAGATAAAACACTGCTATTCCAAACATAGCTGCACCCTGCTCCTTGTTGGGATTACGCATATTCCAAAATAAAATTGCAATGCCCGGAACAATACACACAACAAGTAAAAGCTGATAGTATTTTAAGATTGAGGTATAAAAAAGAGAATCCCCCAATAGAATAAAGGCACCATAGACACAGGAACCTATAATTGCCGTAGACAAAATAATCTGTAAAAACCTCCCAGTAGTATATTGTCCCAAATACAAGGAAAGGAAAATTGTCACTAACACCATGCTAAGATATTCCAGCATAAAGGATAGGTTGCCGGGTATGGGGAAATAAACCCAAGCCTGACTTTGGAGGCATTCCCTTAGTGCCATGACTATGCAGGCAAGGGCGAAATATAAGGTTGCTCTTGTGCGGGACAGCATGAGGTATATTCCAAGCAGCAATACAGCCGCGCATAAAAACGCACCCGTCACTGCAATTCCCTTTATACGCTCAGGTAGGAACTGATCAGCAAACCTTTCGCTTTTGCTTATAGACAGCTCCGCAAGAGATGCTCCGCGCTTGTCGTGATAAAATTGTGCGCTGTTGAGGAGTATATCCATTTCACCATTTATCCCAGCTCCGTGAAATGAGATGTTATTTTCCCAAACCACTGTATCTTGCTTGGTGGTACCGTTTTGTCCGTTCTGGGCTGCGAGCTCGCCGTTTACATATACACGCATGGCATGGCGGCCTGAAAGGGTTAAGCTAAGTGCATAGACACCGCTGCCCTCGGGTATCTTTAAAACAAAGCGCTGGGAGAGATAATCAGCCCGGATTTCTTCAAAGCTATCTGTGCTTTCCGGCACGACAAAATCAGCATCCTTAGGTGAAATATAGGTATTGGGGTAGTAATAATTGCCGGGGCTGAGTTTGACAACAGTTTTTTCTAAATCCGGGATGCCGGTCAAGTCATAGATACCATTTTGTTCTGTTATGGTGATGATTTTTTGAGACTCTCCTATTCTCCAGTTCAGTCTGGCAACTGCTGTCAGCACTAACGTTGTAAGAAGCGCTGCTAATATAATAAACAAAAGTCTATTTTTATACATGAACTCTTTTATATACACCTACTCCTTTCGGATAGACTGGTTTTAAATTTTTATTGATTACTGTTGATTTAACTTCAAATATCTACATAAACTATACTATTCAATACTAAAAAGTTCAATATAAAACTAAAAGCTAATGTGACAAAGTTACTTGACAAAGCAAATTTACCCTGTTATATTTTAATAATAATATTCCGGGGGCTGCTATGAGCGGTGTAAATTTAACAACTAATATAAGTATAATGCTGGTTTTTTTAGAAGGAGCTGTATCCTTTTTTTCACCATGTGTTCTTCCATTAATTCCAGTATATATTAGCTACTTGGCAGGTAACGGAAAAAAGGTCAACAGTGATGGTACTATTACCTATGAAAGAAAAAAGGTACTTCTTAACACTTTATTTTTTGTTTTAGGTATTTCAAGCGTATTTTTTATTTTGGGTTTATCATTTTCAACTTTGGGTATATTCTTTAATAAGAATAGACAGTTATTTAGTAAAATCGGCGGCATAATAATAGTAATGATGGGTCTTGTTCAACTGAATATTATAAAGTTAAACTTTTTAAAAATGGAAAAAAGGATAGCTCTAAATATCGGCGGAAAAATGAATCCCATACTTGCTTACATAATGGGATTTACATTCAGCTTTGCATGGACTCCCTGCGTAGGACCTGCATTGGCTTCAGTCTTAATACTTGCATCAAACGCCAAAAATACATTTACCGGAAACTTGTTAGTACTGGTTTATGCCTTAGGATTTATAATACCCTTTATAATTTTGGGGATATTTACCACGGAAACATTGAATTTTTTTAAAGAAAAAAGAAAGCTGGTCAAATATACAATTAAGATTGGCGGAGTCATTTTAATAATAATAGGAATTATGACATTTACGGGAACTTTTACTTCAATAAGCAGAAACTTAAGCTTTTTTTAGCAAATATTTTAGTGAATGAGACTGCGCATTAGACTGTAATATTCTTAAGAATGGGAGGTTATATGGGAGAGATAGTTGATATTATCATTATCGGTGCAGGTCCTGCCGGATTGTCAGCAGCGGTAAATGCTGTTACCAGAGGTAAGACTGTACGAATTTTTTCAAATAGAGAAAACTATCTGTCAAAAGCCGAGCGTGTGGATAATCATTTAGGTTTTTATCATGCAAGCGGAAAGGAATTGATGGATAAGTTTAAAGAACATGCAGAAGCTATGGGTATAAAAATAGAAGAAGGTATGGCAGTTAATATACTTCCTTTAGGTGAAAGCTTTATGGTCAATATTAACGGCGAAATTTCAGAATCAAAAAAGGTAATATTGTCAATGGGAATATCAAAAATTAAAGAATTACCGGGAGAAGAAAAGCTTTTGGGCAGTGGAGTAAGCTACTGCGCTACATGTGACGGAATGCTGTACAGAGGTAAAATAGCCGTTGTATGGGATCAATCCAAAGAAGCTTGGGAAGAAGCAAACTTTTTGCAAAGTATCGGAGTGAATGTAACTTTTATATCAAAAAAACCTAAACATGAAAGTTTAAGCAATGATATAAAATTCATTAAAGGTACTATTACTGAAATTATAGGTGAAAACACTGTTGAAGCCGTTAATACAGGAAATGAAGCTATAAAAACCGACGCTGTGTTTATGCTTAGAGATGCAGTTGCACCTGCTGCATTGATTGACGGATTGGAATTGGACGGTAACTTTATAAATGTTAACAAACACATGGAAACCAACATTCCGGGAGTATATGCGGCAGGCGATATTACAGGAAAACCCCTTCAGCTTTCAAAAGCAATAAGCGAAGGTTTGATTGCTGCTCAGCATGCAGCATTACAAATAGATAAAAAGGAGAATTTAAATGGCGGAAAATATTAAAATTATCAACAGCACCTCAGAATTTGACAACATTATTAAACAAAACAGATATGTTTTAGCGGAATTCTGGGCAGAATGGTGTGCTCCTTGCAGAATGGTTGCACCGGTAATAGAAAGGGTAGCAGAACAATACAGCGGGAAAATTAATGTTGCAAAGGTAGATATTGATGAGCAGCAGGAATTAGCTATTCGCTACGGAATACAAACTATACCGACTATAATATTTTTTAAAGAAGGAAGGTTTGCTTCAAAAGAAATCGGAGTTAAACCCTTGGCTTCCTTTGCAAGAATGATTGACAGCAATATTGCATAATAAGTACGGGGACATTCCTTTAGAGGTGTGTCCCCAAATCTATGGGTTAAGCACGGTATATTTTTTCTTTATTCATTATCCATTCGTATTTTAATAATCCATATAAAAGCAGATTATATCTTTTTTCGTCCCTTAATGCAAATTCCCTGAAAATTCCTTCCTTTTTAAAACAGCATTTTTCATATAAAGCAATTGCCTTATCATTAAATTCCAAAACATTAAGCTGAATTCTGTGAAAATTTAAGTTTTCAAAACCATATTCCAACAATAGATTCATAGTTTCTCTGCCGTATCCTTTGCCTCTTTCATTTTTATTCCCTAAACCGATAAACAAAGTTGCAACCTGGTTTTCTTTTATTATATCATCAAAACCCGCAACACCGATAATTAAGCTGTCATTCCTCACGGCAAACACTTTTGATTTACCGCTTTCTTTATAATAATTGAACATTTTATCAACATCGGCTTTTTTTAGAGGAACAGGCGGATAATAATCATAATATTTTAAAAACTCAGTATCACAAAACCATCCGTAAATATGCTCCATATCTTCTCTTTTAATTTCGGTTAAATTAATCATATCTTCTCCTATGCAAAAATAATTACCGCTATTATGGTCAATAGCCCGGTTACACCCATTGCAAGACCGCTCGCTGCGCCTGCTTCTTCATTCATTTCAATTGCCTTTGTAGTACCTAATGCATGGGCTGCAGAGCCGATTCCGATTCCCTTTGCAATATTATTCTTTATTTTACCTCGGTTAATTACTACAGGGGCAAAAGCGGCACCTGTTAACCCGGTAATTATCACAGCTAAAATAGTTACAGCCTCATTTCCCCCTAACATCTTAGTAGTTTCAACCGCCATGGGAGTTGTGACAGATTTGGATAACAGCGACAAAAATATTATTTCATCAATTCCAAATAATTTACATAAAACTGTTATTGATACAAATGTTGTGATTATGCTCGCTATAACTCCTCCTATTATGGGAATAAAGTTTTTCATTAAGTCATGTCTGTTTTTGTAAAGAGGTACTGCAAGTACTACAACAATAGGTCCTAAAGCGGATATTAATATTCTTCCGCCCTTGTAATAATCAGAATAAGTAAAATTAAATATTTTTAGAATAATTATTATGATAACGGCAGTTATAAGTATTGGATTCAAAAATGCTATTTTAAATCTATCGTTTATAAAAAGGCTGAATTTAAAAACAATAATTGTAAGCAATATAAAAGAAAGAGCTGTAAACATATCAATCATGGCTTTTCTCCTTGTAAGAAATCAATACATCCGTAACCTTACAGGATACATACATTACAAGTATGCAAGATATAATTAAAATAATAATTATTTGAACAATACTGCCTTGTATAAGCTTATATGATTCCATAATCCCTACCGATAAGGGTACAAAGAAAAACCCCATATATTTAAGCATAAAACTTGAGGTTTCTTCAATCATTGAAAGCTTCAAAATATTGGCAGTCAATAATACCAAAAGTATTACCATGCCTATTATATTACCGGGAATAACAATTATATGAGACATGAGACTGCTTACAAGATTTCCTGCCCAATAAATTGCATATATTATCGCTATTTGAACGGCTATTTTAAATATTTTCTTCATTCTACCCTCCGCATATTTTACATTATATATGAAAGTTACCATAATTCAATACCTTTTTAAACCCCTAGAATGATACTGCAATACTTACAAATATTTATGAATTTAAGTTTCAATAAAGAAAAGAGGGATATAATTATATTATAATCCAATTAATGAAAATTAAATGATATAAAGGAGCGATATTTAATGGACTACGAACAAAATTTAAATGATAATTTGGAAAAAGAAAATCAAAATAATATAGCAAATGATAATATGTCAAATGAATACGGTGATATTAATTTTGTCATGAACGAACCTTTAATTAAAAAACCTAAAAAGAGAAGAATTAAGTCTGTTATGGGTTACATTGCTCTTGTATTGGTGGCTGCAATAATCGGAGGTTTATCAGGAAGTTATATTACAGCAAATATGTTAAACCAAGCAGCTGAAAAAGAGGCTATGGAGTCATCAATCAATGCCCGGGAGGTTAATATCAATTTAACCGATGATGTATATTTCGCAGCAGCAGTTGCGGAAAAATCACAAAAAACAGTTGTGGGAATTACTACTGAGATGGAAAGACAGGTTAATACATTTTGGGGTCCTCAAACGAGAACTGAACAAAGTATGGGCTCCGGATTTATTGTAGATTCAAACGGATACATTTTAACAAACGCTCATGTTATAGGTGATGGAAAATATAAAAATATTAAAGTGTCTTTAATTGATGGCTCAATAGAAACCGGTGAAGTATTGTGGTATGATACGACATTGGATTTAGCAATAGTAAAAATAAATAAGACAGGGCTTCCGTTTGCCGAACTAGGAAATTCTGATGAATTAATGGTTGGTGAGCCTGTAGTGGCAATTGGAAATCCAATGACCTTAGACCTGGAAAGAACAGTCACTCAAGGTATAATAAGCGGTCTCGACAGATCTATCCAGGTTGAAGACGGAACAATAATTGAGCCTCTTATCCAGACTGATGCATCCATAAATTCAGGTAACAGCGGCGGTCCTTTGTTTAACGCAAAAGGACAGGTAATAGGAATAAATACGGCTAAAATGATGACAGCTGAAGGATTGGGTTTTGCAATACCTATCAATATAATTAAACCTGTTTTAGCACAGATAATAACAGACGGCACCTTTGAACCTGTTTATGTGGGTATTACAGGAATGGATGTTGAAACTTATGAAATGCTTTACGGAATTGACTTAATAGCAGACTATGGAGTAGTTATAATAGAAACTATGAAAAATTCTCCTGCCACGGAAGCAGGTCTTCAGCCAAATGATGTTATTATTGATATGGATGGAAAAAAGACTGAAAATATGACAGATATACAAAGAAAGCTATACGATTATCAAGATGGAGATAAGTCAGAATTTAAAATATTAAGAAACGGTGAAGAACTAAAGCTCGTTTTAACTTTAAAAAATAGACCGGAAGGGATATAAGGCAAGAGAGAAAGATATCGAAAAATCGCAGGATGGGATATAAAAAAACAGGAGAGCTCCTCCTGTTTTTTTAATACTTAACTATCAGACATTTTTAATTTAAATATTCTGTTCCAAAGCGTTTCAAGTTTGGTGATATGATTAAATTTGCTTCTGTTGCAGCAACAACATCTTCAACTGTTACACCGGGGCCTATTTCTTCAAGAACCAAACCATCCTTTGTAACCCTTATAAGAGCCATTTCAGTAACTATAATATCAACCTGCTCCTTAGCAGTCAAAGGAAGAGTACATTGTTTCAATATTTTGGGTTTTCCTTTTTGGGTGTGAATCATTGAAATTATAACTGTTTTTGCACCCACAACCAAGTCCATTGCACCGCCCATGCCGGGAACCATTTTGCCCGGTATTTTCCAGTTTGCAAGATTACCTTTTTCATCAACTTCCATTGCTCCCAATACCGTAGCATCAACATGTCCGCCCCTGATAATGCTAAATGATGTAGCACTGTCAAAGTACATTCCTCCGGGTACTATTGAAGAAGGCATCCCGCCTGCATTAACAAGCTCCCAATCTTCTGATCCTTCTTGAGGTACCGGACCTAATCCCAAAAATCCGTTTTCTGAATGGAATGTTATGTCCATGCCTTCCGGTATATGATTTGCAACTATTGTAGGAAGACCTATGCCTAAATTAACAACATTGCCGTCATTTAAAAGTTGTGCGACTCTTTTTGCTATTACTACCTTTGCATCCATTTATTTATCACCTCCGACAATATAGTCAACAAATATTCCTGAGCACATTACATGCTCCGGCTCTATTTCCCCTATTTCAACAATCCTATCAGCTTCAACAATAACTAAAGCTGCTGCTGTTGCCATTATTGGGTTGAAATTTCTCATTGTTTTATTGAATTTCAGATTACCTTTTTTATCAGCTACGGAAGCTCTTATTAATGCCACATCAGCTTTTAAAGCAGTTTCAAGAATATATTCTCTTCCGTCCATTACTTTGTGCTCTTTTCCTTCAGCTGCTTCAGTTCCTACACCTGTGGGTGTATAAAAACCGCCAAGACCGTTTCCCCCGCATCTCACTTGTTCTGCCAAGGTACCCTGGGGAGTAAGCACAACTTCTGTTTCTCCTGAATTCATTTGAGCTGCTGTTTCCGGATTGGTCCCCACGTGTGATACAATCATTTTTTTAAATTGTTTATTAACAACCATTTTTCCCACTCCTTTGTCGGGAAAACCGGTATCATTGCAAATAAGAGTCAGGTTTTTGACATTTTTTTCTACCAATGCATCTATTATGTTTTCCGGAGTTCCGTTTGCCAAAAAACCGCCTACCATAACAGTCATACCATCTTTAACCATATCTGTTGCTTCTTTAATAGAAATTATTTTATTAATCAATAATATCACCCTCTTTCAACCAACAGTGACGTTCCCATGCCGCCGCCTATGCACAATGTAGCAAGGCCCTTTTTAACATCTCTTTTTTGCATTTCATATAAAAGAGTAACAAGTATTCTTGCCCCTGATGCTCCTATTGGGTGCCCTAATGCTATTGCTCCGCCGTTAACATTAGTAATTTCAGGATTTAATGATAAATCTTTTGTAACTGCAAGTGCTTGTGCAGCAAAAGCTTCATTAGCTTCAATAAGCTCCAAGTCATCAATTGTCCAGCCTGCATTTGCCAATGCCTTTTTAGTTGCAGGAACAGGACCTAAACCCATTACCTTGGGGTCAACTCCGGCTGAACCATAACCGGCTATTTCACACATATATTTCACTCCAAGCTCATCAGCTTTTTCTTTGCTCATAACAATCAAAGCTGCTGCTCCGTCGTTTATACCGGATGCATTTCCTGCTGTAACGGTTCCGTCTTTTTTGAATGCAGGTTTTAATTTTGACATTTTTTCTACAGTTGAACCATGTCTTGGATATTCATCAGTATCAATTATTAACGGGTCGCCTTTTCTTTGAGGTATTATAACGGGCACAATTTCATCTGCAAATCTACCTGATTTTTGAGCTTCTTCCGCCCTTGTTTGACTTTGTGCAGCAAATTTATCCTGCTCTTCTCTTGTAATTCCATATTGTTCTGCAACATTTTCAGCTGTTATTCCCATGTGATAATCATTGAAAATATCCCATAAGCCATCATGCACCATGTAATCTACCACCTTACCGTCACCCATTCTAAGTCCCCATCTGGATTTTGGCAAAAGATACGGAGTATCAGTCATACTTTCTGTGCCGCCGCACAAAATTATGTCACATTGACCACTTTCAACAAACTGTGCAGCCATGCTTACTGCTCTTAAGCCTGAGCCGCACACCATATTAATTGTTAATGCGGGAGTTTCAATTGGAATACCTGCTCCTAAGCTTACTTGTCTTGCAACGTTTTGTCCTAAGCCTGCCCCTAAAATATTGCCTAAATAAACTTCTTCAACCATTGATGGTTCAATTCCTGCTCTTTTAATGGCCTCCTTTGCTGCAACAACTCCTAACTCAACAGCTGATAGTGAAGCAAAAGCACCGCCGTAAGAACCGATAGGTGTTCTTGCTGCTGAAACAATTACTGCTTTTTTCATGATTTCCTCCTAAATTTTTATTTCGTAGTATCAATTTTATGATGATTAATTTATCTGCCGATAAACAATATTGCATTTTTCATGCCAATAATATTGTATAATTTTTATTGGAACTTTAACAGATCTTCTCGATTTAAATTTTAAAAATATGCAATAATGCATATAGGTATAATAAAATCATTGCAAGATTGCATAATTGCATATATAATTATATATAATGAAATGAGTCCATTAAGTATAGCTCTTAAGAAAAACGGACTTTTTAAGTTTTAATCATAATTTAATACTAACACAAGGTTAATAAAATAAACAATTAAAAAAAAGAAAGAGTATGAAAAATGTCATCAATTAAAAACAATTTAGATTTGGGATTTATTATAACTGACGATAAATTCAATGTTTTATATTGCAATGAATACTTTAAAACAAATATAATTAAAACTGATATACAAAATAAAAAAATAACCATGTTTTTTCAGGATATTAATGTTGATATGGATAAGAATCTTTATTCCGTAAAATACATAGATAATTCCGAATATTATGTTATCCATAACAAATTTAAAATATACAACCATGAATTATATAGTTTTTTCTTTTATGATTTTACAATAGGAAGTGAACTTCAAAAGCAAATTGCACGGCTCAACTCCCAGCAATACTTATATAATGAAATGCTCAATAAATTAAAAGATGGAATTTATATTACCGATGAATTAGGGACAACTATATATGTTAATGATGCATTCTTAAATTTATCAGGGCTTACAAGAGAACAAATTATAGGAAATACTGTTTATGACTTGAGAAAAAGTGATATACTGCCTAATTCATGCTGTGCAAAGGTTATTGAAACCCTCGGTCCTGTATCAACCATAAATCATTACTACAAAGGGCAGCGCTGCTTGGTTTCAGGCTCACCTATTTTTGATGAAACCGGTAATCTGTCAAAGACGATTGCTGTTATCAGAGATGTGACTGAATTGGATGTGTTGATGAAAACTATTACAAAGGAAAAGAACTTATTTATTAAAAGTGATTACAATGTGAAAACCGAGGCAGCACATGAACCTGATGAAATTATAAATAACGTAAGAATGAAAAACATATATGAAAAAGCAAAGAAAATATCCAAGGTTGACAGCACGGTTTTAATTTTAGGCGAAACCGGTGTAGGAAAGGATTTTATTGCCACATATATACACAGCATCAGTAATAGAAGCAAAGGTAAATTCATAAAAATAAACTGCGGTGCTGTACCTGAGCATTTATTGGAATCAGAGTTTTTCGGTTATGAAGAAGGAGCATTTACCGGCGCCGTAAAAGGAGGAAAGAAAGGACTTTTTGAAGAAGCTAACGGCGGAATACTGTACTTGGATGAAATAGGCGACATGCCTTATACCCTTCAGGTTAAGCTGTTAAGTGCAATAAATGACAAAATGTTTTATCGTATAGGAGGCACCGAACACATTGAATTTAATGCTCGTATAATTGCTGCAACAAATCATGATTTAAAGCAACTTGTTGAAGAGAAAAAATTCAGAGCAGATTTGTATTATAGATTAAACGTAGTGACTTTCATAATTCCGCCTTTACGAAACAGAAAAGAAGATATTATACCTTTATCTACTCAATTCCTTGAGTATTATAATAATAAATACGGTAAAAACTGTTATATTACTTCAAGCTGCCTTCAAAGTTTTTTAATATACGAGTGGCCGGGCAACATCAGGGAATTAAAAAATATAATTGAGCGCTTAGTATTAATGGCAGATGGGGCAGAAATAGGAACAGAGCTGTTCAGAGAACATTTGATTTTACCTGGGAGCACCGACCTTACTGAGCTATTTATAACAGACTCAAAAACACTGAAGGAAAAAACAGAAGAATATGAAAAAGAAATTATTGAATCCACATTAGCTGTTTCTAAAAATATGAAAGAAGCTGCAATGAGATTAGGTATAGATATTTCGACATTGGTTAGAAAAAAGCAGAAATACAGTTTATGACAAGGAGACGGGGTATTGAGATTATAGGTGAAGAAGGCTCTTTTATTTACATAAAAGAGCCTTCTTTGTTGTATTTCTAAGGGTTTTTTCATTAGTTTGGTATAAAAATTTAAAAAATGCAGATATTACTAACAGCTTATCCCATTAATGAGATAAAATTAAATAAACACAGGAGGAAAAATGCCTTATTACAAGAAAATATTTATTTCAGCAATATTCGTTTTTTTAGCAATAGGAATTGCCTTTACAGTTGAAGCATATGAAGGAATATCTAAATTAAATAGAAAAGTAATACGTCTTCATGTTGTGGCAAATTCTGATACCTTTGAAGACCAACAGCTTAAATATAAGGTGAGAAACCAGGTTATTACAACATTTAATGAAGAATTTGAAAAAATCGGCTCCAAAGAAGAAAGTGAGAATATTATTATAG
>DNNJ01000360.1 GCA_003487955.1 Clostridiales bacterium
ATGAATAGTGTCATCCTGAACGCAGTGAAAGATGCCCTAACCCTATTTTTCAGATTCTTTTTTCTGAAAAATAGCGGTAGGTCATTCGCAACGACTTCCCAATGTATACGACCGGAGGGAGTAAATACATTGGTGAAGGAGACTGCGAGAAGTCCGAACAATGATAATTCATAAAAGGAACGAATTTATTTCGTTCCTTTTATGAATGCTTATAAATAGAGTGTTTTTATTTGAGAAAGATGATATAATTTGAAAGGTGCTTTTTTAAAAACTATTTACAAAAATATTAAAATTAACTGAACTTTTTCTTAAATTAATACGTCTTATATATGGACTGATATGTAAAAGAGAGGTGGAAGATGGATATAATTAAAATGGAGGATATCTCCAAGCTTTATAAATCAGGTCAAATACAAGTAGAAGCTTTAAAGAATATTTCCTTTAATATAAAGGAAAAAGAATTTGTATCAATTATGGGCCCCTCCGGCTCCGGGAAATCAACATTGTTAAACTTAATAGGATGCTTGGACCATTCTACCGGCGGGAACTATGAATTAGCAGGAAATCAAGTTAATAAATTAAGTGATTCAAAAATGTCCGAAGTGAGAAATTTATTCATCGGATTTGTATTTCAAAGCTTTCATTTGCTCCCAAGGATGAGTGCACTGAAAAATGTTGAAATTCCATTAGTATACAGGGGAATGAACAATAAAAAAAGAAAAGAGCTTGCCGAAAATGCATTGGAGCAGGTGGGATTAAAGGATAGAATGACACATTTGCCTGCTCAATTGTCGGGAGGTCAGCAGCAAAGAGTGGCTATAGCCAGGGCTATCGTAGGAAATCCGTCTATTATTTTAGCGGATGAGCCTACAGGAGCATTAGATTCAAAAGCCGGCGAGTTGATTATGGAATTATTTATAGAATTAAATGAAAAAAGCTCAATGACCATTGTTCAAGTAACTCATGAAGAATTTATTGCAGAATACGGCTCAAGAATCATAAGACTTGCAGATGGTCAAATAGTATCTGATAATATAGTGGAGGAAAGAAATGTATAAAAAAATTATATCAATAGCAATAGTGGTAGGACTGATATTTTTTGGGGGATATTTAACAGCAAAATGGCTGATTCCTGATGATACAGAGGTTTCTACAGGACCGAGATACTCAACAAAGGCTGTAGAAAGAGGAGATATAAAACAAGGAGTTAATTTATCAGGTCAGCTAAGCGGTAACTGGGGAGGCTCCATAACAGCACCAAAACCGGAAGGTATAGGTCAGGATGTTACATATACAGTTGAAGAATTGTTTGTCGAGCCGAATCAAATGATTAAAAAGGGCGAAAACTTGGTTCGTTTGTCAGCTGAAAACTTGAATGAAATATTGACTGATTTAACTGATAGTATTCAAAAGAAGCATGATGAGATAAGTACAAAGACTACCGACTTAGGTAAAATAATAAATAGAGATATTACCGGTGTTTCCCAAGTAAATCCTAATGACGGTATTGTTATCAGCGCACCTATAAGAGGCAGAATAAGCGATATATCCTTAACAGAGGGAGATATGTTAGAAAGCGGGTTAATAGCAAAGATAGTTGATGATAGCTTTGTGAAAATACCTTTTAAAGTAAACCAATATGAATATGATAATCTTAGTGCCGGCGATGAAGTGCTTATGCAAATTATTAAAAAGTATAAAGACGAAAATGGTAATGATAGGAAAAGCCCTGCATTCAGCGGCTTCGTCAAAGGTACTATTAAATCCCTCAATGAAAATGCCGTACCTAATTCAGATTACGTAAGCTATATACATAATGGCATGATTGAAGCAGCAAATCCGGGTTTGATTCAACCGGGTATGGAAGCTATTATATATACGCAAGAAAATGGTACACCTATTCAATCGTTAAACTTTACTGCAGAAGTAGCTTCATTTTTAAATGAAAAAAAAGTATACTATACAGGTAGCTTAGATACAACTGTAATCGCGACTGATGTAATGGTAACTGAAAATGAATTTGTTGAAGAAGGTCAAGTTTTGGTAAAAATTGCGGGCAGTGACGTTACAGAGTCTATACAGACTAAAATTGATGCAATTAATGCACTATACGATGAAATTGATGAAATTTACAAAAAAATAGACAAAGTTTCAGCGCTTACTTTAAAGATGACAGTTACAGCTCCGACAGACGGAATGGTTGCTTATGTCAATTACAGAGAAGGTGACCAAATTATTGCTAGTGAAACAAGCGACCAGTGGTCATTGATGCTGATGGATGTGTACAATACGGATGAAATGTATGTTCATACAAATGTTTCAGATTTGGATGTTCTTTATGTAGCTCAGGATGCACCGGTTATAGTAACAGTTGATGCGCTTCCGGGTGAGACATTCGGTGGCAAAGTTATGAGATTAGACTCTTATACAGACTATAGAACCGGGGAAACAGTATATAATGTGCAAATTAAAGTTGAAGGACGGGAAGGATTAAGACCGGGAATGAATACCAACTGTTTCGTTGACTCGGGTGAATCTTTGGACACATTGCTCGTTCCCATTGAAGCGGTATTTGAAGAAAACGGCAAACAAAAAGTTGAAATTCTTTTAGAGGATAACCAGGTAGAGATAGTTGAAATTGAAACAGGATTAATGAATGATATGCATGTAGAAGTTTTAAGCGGTTTAGAAGAAGGGCAGCTTGTAGTTACAGGCAGTACTAAAGATTTGATGCCTAGTCAGTCTGTTCCGGAGAATGATTCAATTCTGCCCGGCACAAAACAATAAGGGGTGATGATAATGCAAGACAGAGGGAATATTTCAAACCAGCTGGTAAGGTTGAAATTTTCTGCCATGATGGCATTAGACGGCATAACATCAAATTTGCTTAGAACATTTTTAACTGTCCTTGGTATTTCAATAGGAGTTGCGGCTGTAATCAGCTTAATGGGCATCGGAGAGGGTGCAAGAAGATCTATAGTTTCACAATTTGAAAGCTTAGGAGAAAATGTTATTGTTATTAAATCAAATGCGGAAAATGTAAAATTTGAAATAGAAGAAGCAGAAATACTACCGGAAAGAATAACCGGAATTGAATATGCAACTCCGGTCATATATACGGAAGACACACCTATAAGGTGGCGAAGAGACGAAAGTGAAATGAATATAGTTGGAGTAAATGAAAATTATCCCCAAATAAAGGACCACCCTGTGGTCAGTGGAAACTTTTTTACATCCCTGCATGTAAAACAAAGGTCCCCGGTTGTGGTATTGGGCTACAATGTTGCTAATTCACTTTTAAACGGAAGGAGTCCCGTTGGCTCTACCATGAAAATTAATGGCATAAACTACAGAATAGTTGGAGTATTGGGAGAAAAGGGTGAAGGCAAAGGTGATGGAATTGATGACAAAATTGTAATACCCTACACTTCCGCAATGAAAATAACAAATGAAAGGGATATATTAGAAATATGGGCGAAATCAGGCAGCGCACAAGATGCAGAATTGGCAATGGTTCAGCTCGGAAGGATATACCAAAGAAAGGTTGGCATAGGAAGTAATATTAGACCGGACAACGGTGAAGGAGAGCAGCCTCCCGGTGAAGGAGGAGATATGCCCGTAGAGGAGCCCGCAATGCCTGTAGAACCCATTCCTGAAGAACCAGGAGAGCCTGGAGAGCCCGGTGAAAAAGAAAATGTTTTTGAAAAGGGCGAAGAGCCTCTTACAATTACAAGCTTAAATAATTTAGTTAAGGAAGCTGACCAAGCAAACAGAATTATGACTGTACTCCTTGGTGGTATTGCAGCGGTATCCCTTTTAGTCGGCGGTATAGGGATTATGAACATAATGCTTGTTGCCGTAACTGAAAGGACCAGCGAAATAGGAGTAAGAAGAGCATTGGGAGCAAAAAAGGAAGATTTGCTGATACAGTTTTTATTGGAAGCTGTCTATGTAAGTATAATCGGATGTATTGCAGGGGTTGCTCTTGGTGCCTGGGCAATTAGTATTGTGGCAAAATACGGACTTTCTGCGGTAGTAAGTTTTGATTCAATTCGAATAGCAGTATTTGTTGCATTGACTTCAGGACTTTTGTTCGGTGTTTATCCGGCAATAAACGCATCAAATCTGCCGCCGGTAGAAGCATTGAAAAGACAGTGAAGGAAACTGCGAGACTGTTAGATAAAAGAGGTTTTCAAAACCTCTTTTATTTTTA